>CBDTYJ010000248.1:0-4260 GCA_965364575.1 uncultured Gammaproteobacteria bacterium | reverse complement strand
TGGCACCAGTGCATGGCCACCATGCCCAGTCCGGCCAGCAGGAATGTCAGGCCAAAACCCATGCTGCTGTTGTAATTCATCGAAGCCAGCAGCATGGCGAACAGGACCAGACCGAAGCCGATGCCGAGGCCCGAGGGGATGATATAGATCCGGCGCCGGTGCAAGGTGACCGGATCCGGGTCCAGGCCCTGGCGGCGCAGCGCCCACTCCCGCAGCGCCCGGCGGGCGAAGCGAACAGGGGCACTCAGCAGCGCCTGCAGCTTAATCATCAGGGGACCGGGACTGCCTCCAGCAGACGCTCACCCATGACCTCGGGATCCTGCAGCGCCAGTTCCTGGCGCGGCTTCAGCCGATGTCCGACCACGGCCGGCAGCACCGCCTGGACATCCTCGGGCAGGACCGCGTTGCGACGATGGAGCATGGCCCAGGCCTGGGCCGCATGCAGCAACGACAGCGCCGCGCGTGGAGACAGGCCGAACTCGAAATCCGGGTCTTCGCGGGTGTGGCGGACCAGCGCCTGGACATAATCCAGCAGGGCCTCGGAGGCAAAGATCTGGCCGACGTGCCGCTGCAGTCTCAGCAGCGTATCGACGCTGGCCACCGGCTCGGTGGCCAGCAGCAGAGCGCGGCGATCTTCCCCCTTGAGCAGTTCGCGCTCCAGCCCCGGACCCGGGTAGCCGATCCGGATGCGCATCAGGAAGCGGTCCAGCTGGGATTCTGGCAGCGGGAAGGTGCCGATCTGGTAGGTGGGGTTCTGGGTCGCCACGACGAAGAATGGCTGCGGCAGCGGCAGGGTCTCGCCGTCGGCGGACACCTGGCCTTCCTCCATCGCCTCCAGCAGCGCGCTCTGGGTCTTGGGCGTGGCCCGATTGACCTCGTCGGCCAGCACCAGTTGCGAGAACACGGGCCCCGGGTGAAAGCGGAAGGCACTGCGTTCGCGGTCGTACACCGAGACGCCGGTGATGTCTGCGGGCAGCAGGTCGCTGGTGAACTGGATGCGCTGATACGAAAGGCCGAGGATTCGGGCAAGGGCGTGGGCCAGCGTGGTCTTGCCCACCCCGGGGATGTCTTCGATCAGCAGATGGCCGCCGGCCAGCAGGCAGGCCACGCTGAGTCTGACCTGTATGGCCTTGCCCAGGATGATCCGGTTCAGCTCGTTGAGCGACCGGTCTATCAGCTGCAGATCGTCCTGCAGCTGGGCGCTGGGCAGAGTCTTTACGTCCGTGCTTTGCATCCGTTCTCTCTCCGTGCTCATGCGAGTTCGCGCATGACCTCGAGTTGTTCGTCGATCTTGCCTATGGCGCTGCCAAAGTCCAGTACCCGCTGCCGTTCTTTTTCGACCACCTCCACCGGCGCGTTGTTCACGAACCTGTCGTTGGCCAGCTTTTTCTCCGCCTTGCCGAGGTCCGCGAGCAACTTGTCCCGTTGCCGCTGCAGGCGTTCCAGTTCCGCGGCGACGTCGATCAGGCCTTCCATGGGGACCAGTATGCGCATGGTCCCGAGCAGCACCGCCGCGGCCGGTGGCGGTGTCTCGCCGTCGGCGAGAGGCCGGATCCCCTCGAGCCGCACCATGCGGGTCAGGAAGCGGCCGTGGAGCTCGGCGCAACGCAGATCGCTGTCGCTGGCCTCCTGGAGGATCACCGGCAGCTCCCGTCCGGGCGATATGTTCATCTCGCCGCGGATCTGGCGGATGCCGAGCACGAAGCCCTTGATCCACTCCAATTCGCGTTCGGCTCCCTCGTCCTCGGTCCAGTCATCGGACTCGGGGTAGGGCTGGCGCATGATGGTCTCACCCGTGACCCCGGCGAGGGGCGCAACCCGTTGCCAGATCTCTTCGGTGATGAACGGCATGATCGGATGCATCAGCCGCAACAGCCCCTCGAGCACTTCCACCAGCGTGCGGCGTGTCGCCCGGCGCTCGGCTTCAGAACTGTCTTCGGACTGCAGGATGGGCTTGGACAGCTCCAGATACCAGTCGCAGAACTCGTTCCAGGTGAATTCGTACAGCGCCCGTGCTGCCAGGTCGAGGCGGTAACCTTCGAAGGCCTCGCGGACTTCACGCACGGTCCGGGCCAGGCGCGACCGGATCCAGCGGTCGACCAGGTTGAACTGCATCTCGCCCTCGGGCCCGCAGTCCTCCCCCTCGGTATTCATCAGCACGTAGCGTGCCGCGTTCCAGATCTTGTTGCAGAAATTACGGTAGCCCTCCACCCGGCCGAGATCGAAACGGATATCTCTCCCGGTCGTGGCGAGGGCGGCGAAGGTGAAGCGCACCGCATCGGTGCCGAAGGCGGGGATGCCGTCGGGGAACTGCCGGCGGGTGGCTTTCTCGATCCGCTGCCGGAGATGCGGCTGCATCATGCCGCTGGTGCGCTTTTCCACCAGCGGTCCCAGCTCGATGCCGTCTATCAGATCCAGAGGATCCAGCACGTTGCCCTTGGACTTGGACATCTTCTGGCCGTCCTGGTCCCGGATCAGGCCGTGGATGTACACCTCCCGGAACGGGACCTCGGCCATGAACTTCTGACCCATCATGATCATCCGGGCGACCCAGAAGAAGATGATGTCGAAGCCGGTGACCAGCACGCTGGTCGGGTAATAGCGTCCGAGCTCGGGCGTGCGCTCGGGCCAGCCCAGGGTCGAGAACGGCCACAGGGCGGACGAGAACCAGGTGTCGAGTACGTCCTCGTCCTGGCGCAGCTCGACGGCGTGGCCGTGATGCGTCTCGGCCTTCTCCAGCGCGCCGGCTTCGTCCCGGGCCACGAAGATCTCGCCGCCCTCGTCGTACCACGCCGGGATCCGGTGTCCCCACCAGAGCTGGCGGCTGATGCACCAGTCCTGGATATTGTTCATCCACTCGAAATAGGTCTTGGACCAGTTTTCCGGCACGAACCGGACCCGGCCATCTTCCACCGCCGCGATGGCCGGCTCGGCCAGCGGTTTGATATCCACATACCATTGATCGGTGAGATAAGGTTCCATCACCGCGCCGCTGCGATCGCCGCGAGGGACCATCAGCTTGTGCTCGTCGACCTTCTCGAGCAGACCCAGGGCGTCCAGGTCCGCCACCACCCGCTCCCGGGCGACGAAGCGGTCCAGCCCCCGGTAGGCCTCGGGCACGGCGTCGTTGAGCCGCGCGTCGATGTCCAGGATGTTGATCTTCTCCAATCCGTGACGCTCACCGATTTCATAGTCGTTGAAGTCGTGGGCCGGCGTGATCTTGACGCAGCCGCTGCCAAATTCCGGATCCACGTACTCATCCGCGATCACCGGGATCAGCCGGTCCGCCAGGGGCAGGCGCACCTGCCTGCCGATCAGCGACCGATAGCGTTCGTCATCCGGATGCACCGCCACCGCCGTGTCGCCGAGCATGGTCTCCGGCCGTGTGGTTGCCACCACCAGGTGCCCCTCGTCGTCGGCCAGCGGATAGCGGAAATGCCACAGATGCCCGCTCTCTTCTTCAGACAGCACTTCCAGATCGGACAGCGCCGTGTGCAGCACCGGATCCCAGTTAACCAGGCGCTTGCCGCGATAGATCAGGCCCTCCTCGTACAGCCGGACGAAGACCTCGGTCACCGCGCGCGAAAGGCCCTCGTCCATGGTGAACCGTTCCCGCGCCCAGTCCACCGAAGCGCCCATGCGCCGCAACTGCTGCTGTATGTGCCCGCCGGACTGCTCTCTCCAGCGCCAGACCTCGTCGACGAAGGCTTCGCGGCCGATGCCGGTGCGGCTCTTCCCCGCGGCTTCAAGCTGGCGCTCCACGACCATCTGGGTGGCGATGCCGGCGTGATCGGTGCCCGGCTGCCAGAGGGTGTCGAAGCCCCGCATCCGGTGCAGCCGAGTCAGCGCGTCCATGATCGTGACCTGGAAGCCATGGCCCATATGCAGCGTCCCGGTGACGTTAGGCGGCGGGATCATGATGCAGTAGGCCGGGCCCTCGCCCCCGGCGGCGAAACAGCCGTGTTCTTCCCAGAAGGCGTACAGCCGCTCTTCGATGTCTTCCGGCTTATAGGTCTTGTCCATGAGGGTCCTTCCGCCAGCACGCCGCTGGCGGGCGATTATAACGGAGCGGTCGCGTTCGCGGCGGGGTCAGTCCGGCGCGTCGAAATGGTCGCGCAAGGCTTGTTCCAGCATATCGGGCAGCTGTTCCCGCAGACGGGCGGAAACACTCTCGAACAGGGCCATCTCGAGTTCGCTCAGGGACTCCTCGATCAGGCGCTCGGCGAGATTGCGGGTCGCCGACGCGAGGCGTGACCGCAG
>CBDTYJ010000247.1:0-4262 GCA_965364575.1 uncultured Gammaproteobacteria bacterium | reverse complement strand
CCACCGTCCGCATCCGCACCTCGACCGATCCGGTCGGCGACGCGATCTTCTATCGCGAGGTCCCGCTCCCGTTCATCGACGCCGTCCAGGACCCGTCGCGCATCCGCTGGCGTTTCGGATCGGTCGATTCCCTCGAACAGCCCCCTGTCGTGCTGGAGGATCTGCCTGTCTGCGGCAACTGCCACTCCTTCTCGGGCGACGGGGGCACGCTGGGCCTCGACGTCGACTACGGGAATGACAAGGGCGGCTACGCCATCCTCCCCGTCTCCCGGGAGATGGTGCTCGACGACGAGAAGATCATCACCTGGAGCGACTACCGGCGCGATGACGGCGAAGGCACGTTCGGGCTGCTGTCCCAAGTCTCCCCCGACGGCCGCTATGTGATCAGCACCGTCAAGGATCGGGCGGTATTCGTCGCGACGCCAGGGATCGAGTTCTCCCAACTCTTCTTCCCGATCAAGGGCATCCTCGTCGTCTACGACCGGGAGACCGGCAGCTTCACGCCGCTCCCAGGCGCGGACGATCCGCAGTACGTACAGAGCAACCCGACCTGGAGTCCAGACGGGAGATACGTCGTCTTCGCCCGGGCGAAAGCCTATCAGAAGGCATCGATCGCAAACGCCACGAGCATCCTGCTGGACGAGAAGGACGTCCCCGAGTTCATCGAAGACAAGGAGCCCTTCAAGTTCGATCTCTACCGGGTCCCGTTCAACGAGGGTCAGGGCGGTACGCCGGAGCCGATCGAAGGCGCCTCGCACAACGGCAAGAGCAACTTCTTCGCGGAGTTCTCTCCGGACGGCCGATGGATCGTCTTCACCCAGGCCGAGAACTACATGCTGCTGATGCCGGATAGTGAGCTCTTCATCATCCCGGCCGAGGGCGGAGAAGCGCGGCGTCTGCGCGCGAACACCCGGCGCATGAACTCCTGGCACAGCTTCTCGTCGAACGGCCGCTGGCTCGTCTTCTCTTCGAAAGCCAACACGCCGTACACCCAGCTCTTCCTGACCCACATCGACGAGGACGGAAACTCGACGCCGCCCGTGGTGCTCGATCGCTTCACCGGCACCTACGGGGCGGCGAACATCCCGGAATTCGTGCCGATCTCCGCCGATGCGATCGCACAGATCGATGAACAGTTCCTCGACGCCTACTCGTTCCTCCGGGCCGGCATGGCCAATGAACGGACCGGCAATTACCCGGAGGCCGTCAAGGCCTATCGCCGGGGGCTCGAGGCCGAGCCCGGGAACGTAGAGCTCCTGAACGCGATGGGCTTCGCCCTGTTCCAGCAAGGCAAGAGCGACGAGGCGGTCGTCGCGCTGGAGAAAGCGCTCGCGGTCGATCCCGGGCACGCCAAGGCCCACAACAACATGGCGCTCGCCTCCATCGACCTGGGCGAGTTGGAGATGGCGGAGGCCCACTACCGCGAGTCACTCGCGATCGAACCGCAGGCCGCCATCTACAGCGACCTCGGCTTCGTGCTCGAACGTCAGGGCTTGCCGGAGGACGCGGCCGAGGCTTACCGGAGGGCCCTGGAACTGGACCCCGAGCTCCATTCGGCACACTACAACCTGGGGGCCTCCCTGGCGCGTAGTGGCGACTACGAAGACGCGGAGGTCCACCTGCGGGCCGCGCTGGAGACGGACGCCAATACGCAGACCTACACCGGCCTGGGGGTCGTCCAGTGGCAGCAGGGCCGCACGGACGAAGCCATCGCCAATCTCAAGGCCGCGATCGAGGCGAACCCGAAGAATGCGGCCGCCTACGACTACCTCGGAACGATCTACATTGAGCAGGGGAAGCTGGAAGATGCCGAGGCGACGTACCGGCTCCTGACCCGCAACCAGCCCAGCGCCGCCGCACATCAGGAACTGGCCGAGGTCCTGGTACGTCTCGGGCGAGCGGACGAGGCGCGAGGGGAGATGGCGAGGGCGGAGGCGCTGAGTCGGACCTCGGAAAAGGGGCAATGAACGCAATAGATAATTGCCGCGCGCTCCGGAGATAAGTCTATCGGCCACGGGTCCCCCATTGCGGCGGCACGATCAACGCGCTGGAGTATATCCCAGGCACCGGCGCGGGCATCGGCGGCCAGGGGCGTCCACGCGACCGCGGAGATGAGCCGGAAAAAAGACGGGCCGCACTGGGCGGCCCGTCTCAACAAGCTGATTCTGCTGGCTTATCTGGCTCCCCGGGGCGGACTCGAACCACCGACCAATTGATTAACAGTCAACCGCTCTACCAACTGAGCTACCGGGGAAGAACTCGTGCCGTCGCGCGGCAGGGGCGGAATTCTCGTAGTCCGCCCGGCTCAAGTCAAGCCGCGCCGGCGGCCACCGGCAAGGCGGCCGCGATCCGGCCGACGGCCCGCTCGAGAGTGTCCAGACCGCAGGCGAAGGACAGCCGCACATGCCCCGGGGCGCCGAAGGCGGAGCCCGGCACCACGGCGACGCCGGCCTTTTCCAGCAGGTGCTCGGAGAACTGCACATCGTTGTTGATGCCGTCCATGGCGGAGATGGCGCCGCTGATGTCGGGAAAAGCGTAAAAAGTGCCGGCGCCGGGCAGACAGCTGAATCCCGGGAGTCCGTTGAGGGCACCGATCAGGTAGTCGTGACGCTCCTTGAATGCGACGCACATCTCGGTGACACAGCTCTGGTCGCCGCTGACCGCCGCCAGGGCCGCCTTCTGGGCGATGGCGCAGGTATTGGAGGTGCTCTGGCTCTGGATCTTCTTCATGGCGGCGATGATCGGTTTCGGCCCGCCTGCGTAGCCGATGCGCCATCCGGTCATGGCGTAGGCCTTCGAGACCCCGTTGATGGTGATGGTCCGGTCGTACAGTTCCGGGGCCACGGTGAGCAGGCTGCAGAACGGCTCTTTGGCCCAGTAGATGTGCTCATACATGTCGTCGGTGACGATCAGCACCCGGGGATGGTCCAGCAACACATCGGCCAGGGCGCGCAGCTCGTCCCGGGTGTAGGCCGCGCCGGTGGGGTTGCTGGGGCTGTTGAGCACGAAAGCCCGGGTCTTGTCGTTGAGCACCCTGCCGAGCTGATCCGGGCGGAGCTTGAAACCCTGATCGGCGCCCGCGGAGATGATGATCGGCTCGCCGTCGCATAACAGCACCATGTCCGGGTAGGAGACCCAGAAGGGTGCCGGGATGATGACCTCGTCACCCGGATTGAGGATGGCTTCGAAGACGTTGAACAGGCTCTGCTTGCCGCCGGTGGAGACCAGGATCTGATCCGGCGCATAGTCGATGTCGTTGTCGCGCCGGAACTTTTCGCCCAGGGCCTGCCGCAATTCGAGGATACCGTCCACCGCCGTGTACTTGGTGAAGCCTTCGCGGATGGCGTCGATGGCGGCCTGCTTGATGTGGGCGGGAGTGTCGAAATCCGGCTCGCCGGCGCCGAGACCGATGATGTCCTTGCCCGCGCGCCTGAGCTCGGCGGCCTTGGCGGTGACAGCCAGGGTGGGGGAAGGCTTGATACGTCCGACGCGGGCGGCGAGGAAAGGGTTCACGGCGCGATCCTGATGGCATAATGGCGAGCTTGCAATCTTAATTCATGGAGAATCTTCCGGCCAATACCAGGGCCGGCGAACTGCGGGATGGCGAATCGATTCGAACTGATATCGGAATACAAGCCGGCGGGCGACCAGCCCGAGGCCATCGAGAGCCTGGTGGAGGGCCTGGACGGTGGTCTGATGTACCAGACCTTGCTGGGGGTGACCGGCTCCGGCAAGACTTTCACTATCGCCAACGTCATCCAGCAGCTGCAGCGGCCGACGCTGGTGCTGGCTCACAACAAGACGCTGGCGGCCCAGCTCTATGGCGAATTCCGCGAATTCTTCCCCAACAATTCCGTCGAGTACTTCGTCTCTTACTACGACTATTATCAGCCCGAAGCCTACGTACCGACCTCGGACACCTTTATCGAGAAGGATGCCTCGGTCAACGCCCATATCGAACAGATGCGGCTCTCGGCCACCAAGGCCCTGCTGGAGCGGCCCGACTCGATCATCGTGGCCACGGTCTCGGCCATCTATGGTCTCGGCGATCCGCGTGCCTATCTCAGCATGGTGCTGCATCTGGACCGGGGGGACCGCATCGACCAGCGCAAGATCCTGCGGCGCCTGGCGGACATGCAGTACACCCGCAACGAGATGGATCTGCGCCAGGGTACCTACCGGGTGCGCGGCGAGATCATCGATATCTTCCCGGCGGAGTCGGAGCGGGACGCGATCCGCATCGAGCTGTTCGACGAGGAGAT
>CBDTYJ010000246.1:0-4276 GCA_965364575.1 uncultured Gammaproteobacteria bacterium | reverse complement strand
GCCGACGCCGGCGGTCGCGCCCGCGTCCGCAGCCTCGCCCAGATCATCGCCTGCGATATCCATCCGCTGCAGAATCTCCGCGTGCTCAAATATCTGAGCGAGCAGATCGGCGTCAGTGACGAGCAGCGGACTACGTGGTATCTGCATTGGATAGCAGTCGGATTCGAGGCGCTGGAGGCGCGTCTCGCAGATGATCCCGGGACTGGGGTCTTCTGTCATGGCGACACGCCCGGGCTGGCCGACGTGATGCTGATACCCCAGATCTACAATGCCCTGCGCTTCGATCTGGACATGTCGCCCTATCCCACCCTCGGGCGCATCAACGCGGCCTGTCTGGCCATGGACGCGTTCCGGCACGCCGCCCCCGAGGCCCAGCCGGACGCGGCCTGAGCGGCGGCGGCGCCATGGCGCTGGTGATATTCGACTGCGACGGTGTGCTGGTGGATTCCGAGCCACTGGCGAACGCCGTGCTCAACCAACATCTGCGGGACGCCGGTCTTGACATGTCCCTGGAAGAATCGACGCGGCTATTCACCGGTCTCAGCATGAGTTCATGTGTCGCCCTGATCGAGACGCGTCTGGGGCGGCCGGTCGGGGATCGCTTCGTGCCCGATCTGCGCGCCGCGACGGATGCCGCTTTCCGCCGCTCGCTCAGGCCGGTCTCCGGGATCTCTTCGGTGCTTGGACGCCTGGGCCAGCCCTTCTGTGTGGCATCGAGCGGCATCCACGCCAAAATCCGTCGCAGCCTGGATCTGACCGGCCTGCGCGGATTCTTCCCGGAATCGCGGATCTTCAGTGCGGAAGACGTGGATCGCGGCAAGCCGGCGCCCGACCTTTTCCTCCATTGCGCGCAGCGTCTCGGCTGCGACCCCGGCGACTGCGTGGTGGTGGAGGACTCGCGTCCCGGCGTGCTGGCCGCCCGGGCTGCGGGCATGCGCGTGCTCGGCTACGCCGAGCGCACGCCGCCTCGCGTACTGGCCGCGGCCGGTGCTACAGTCTTCTCGCGGATGGCGGAGCTCGATTCACTGCTGCCGGGTTGAGGACGCGGCGCCGGGTTGCCGCCGGGCCGATAGAGGATGTGGCGTATGGAGATCTTGGGATCGGGGTGGCTGTGGAGTCTCGTCCTGTTGTCGGCGGCGGCGCTGTTGATCTGGTTCGCGGCCGGCTTCTGGGTCTGGCTGCTGGTCGGTGCCACCTTGCTCACCGCCATGAGCGCCACCGGCGAATTCGGACTGGCCGCCAACATCGTCGGCTGGTTTGTATTCGTCGCTGGTATCGCGCTGCTGGGTCTGCCGCCCCTGCGTGTCCGCCTGTTCAGCCGGCGCATGATGCGCATGATGCGCCAGGAGATGCCGCCCATTTCGGCCACGGAGCGCATCGCCCTGGACGCGGGCCAGACCGGCTGGGAGGCAGAGCTGTTCAGCGGCCGCCCGTCCTGGCGCCGTCTGCGCAGGCTGCCCGTGCCGCGCCTGAGCGAGGCTGAGCGGGCTTTCCTGGACGGTCCGGTCGAGGCCTTCTGTGCCCTGATCTCCGATTATCGGATCAACGAGGTGGATCACGATCTCCCGCCCCAGGCCTGGAATCTGCTCAAAGCGGAACGCTTCTTCGGCATGACCGTCCCGCCGGAATTCGGGGGCCTCGGTTTTTCCGCCAGCGCGCAGGCCGCAGTGATCATGAAGATCGCTTCGCGCAGCCTCAGCGCCGCGCTTACCGCCATGATCCCGAACTCGGTGGGTCCCGCCAAGCTGATCGTCAAATACGGGACGCAATCACAGAAAGAGCGCTACCTTCCCGGGCTCGCCTCCGGTGAGGAGATCCCCTGTTTCGCCCTGACAGGTCCCGAGGCGGGCAGCGACGCCAGCTCTATATCGGACAGCGGTGTGGTCTGCCGGCAGGACCATGCTGGTGTGCCCGACGTGCTCGGAGTGAGGCTGAATTTCGAAAAGCGCTATATCACCCTGGCGCCGGTGGCCAGCCTCCTGGGCGTGGCGTTCAAGCTTTATGACCCGGAGCATCTGCTTGGTGAACAGGAGCGCCGGGGCATCACCCTGGCACTGATCCCGGCCAATGCCCCCGGCGTCGAGGGCGGACGGCGCCATGATCCCCTGCACATGGGTTTCCACAACGGGCCGGTGAGCGGCCGAGACGTGTTTGTGCCATTGGACGCGATCGTCGGCGAGACGGAAGGCGTCGGCCAGGGCTGGCGGATGCTGATGGAATGCCTGACCGACGGCCGGGCGATCTCGCTCCCGGCCCTGTCCTGCGGCGCGGCCAAACTGGCTACCCGGGTCACCGGCGCCTACGCCAGAATCCGGTTCCAGTTCCATACACCGATATCCACGTTCGAAGGGGTACACGAGGCGCTGGCGCCGATGGCCGGCCAGACCTGGGCCATGGAGTGCGCCCGCCAGCTGATCCTCGCCGAGCTGGACGACGGCACCCAGCCCGCGGTCGCCGCCGGCATCGTGAAATACAACCTGACCGAACGCTGCCGGCGCGTGATCGAGCACGGCATGGACGTCCATGCCGGCGCCGCCATCTGTCTTGGCCCGCGCAACCTCATCGCCGAGTTCGCCAAATTCGGACCGATCGGCACGACGGTCGAGGGGGCCAATATCCTGACCCGTACGCTGATGACTTTCGGGCAGGGTGTGATCCGCTGCCATCCCTGTTTGCAGACCGAGTTGACCGCAGCCACCCGCGCCGGCGCTGCGGACATGAAGGGCTTCGACCGGGCAGCCGCACGCCACCTGCGGCTGGCGGCGCGCAACGGGCTGCGCAGCCTCGTCCACGGATTGACGGGGGCCCGCTTCGCCGGACATCCGGCGAGATCCAGGGCGCGGCGCCGCGATTATCAGCAGGTCGCGCGTATCAGCGCCGGGTTCGCCCTGGCCACGGACATCCTGCTGGTCACGCTTCGCGGTCAGTTCAAGCGCCGCGAGCGCCTGCTGGGACGGATGGCCGATGTATTGAGCAACATGTATATCGCGACGGCGGCGCTCCGGCACCACGAGCACGCGGACGGTGACGCCAGCGACAATCTGCTGCTGGATTGGGTCATGGCGGACAGCCTGTTTCGCTGCCAGACGGCGCTGGAGGCCGTCTGTGCCAACCTGCCCCGGATCCCCGGCGGTTTCCTGAAGTGGATGTTGTTCCCCCTGGGTCGGCCATGGGGCCCGCCGGAGGACCGGCTCGAAGACCGGCTGGTGGAACTCATCACCGTGCCGTCGACCGGCCGTGACCGGATCGCGGCCGGGATCCACATCCCGTCGGACCCGGATGAGCCATTGGCGAAACTGGAGGCGGCCCTGGGGAAGGTGACCATGACCTCGCCGCTGGCTTCGAAACTGCGGGAGGGCACCCGCCGGGAGTTGGTGCCGGAGGGGCCATTCGAGCAGCGTCTGGAGATGGCCGTGGTGGCGCGGGTGCTGACCCGTGCCGAGGCAGACGAGCTGCGCTACGCGGAAAAAGCCCGGCGCGAGGCGCTGGAAGTCGACGCCTTCGGGCCGCAGCATTTCGAGTCCGGCGACAATCCCGCCGGAGCGGACTAGACCAGGGCGGTAAGATCCCGTGTCTTTTCGACGGATAGAATCCCGAAATCCAGGATCGGAGGCGCCATGGGCGCCGGACGTCGGGAGACGGTGCAGTCGGCGCTGCCGGCAGAGGCGGGACCACAGATGGACATAAGCGACCTGCGGCGGGAATACGATCGCGGCGCCCTGAGGCGGGAGGATCTGGCCGGGGATCCCGTGGACCAGTTCCGCCTCTGGTTCGACGATGCCCGCGGCGTGGGTCTGCTGGAACCGAACGCCATGAGCCTGGCTACCGTGGGCAGCGATAGTCAACCCTCGGTCCGCACCGTTCTGATGAAGTATTTCGACGCCGACGGCTTTGTCTTCTTTACCAACCTCGAAAGCGCCAAAGCGATGCAGATCGAGCAGAATGCCAAAGTGGCGCTGCTCTTCTACTGGCAACCGCTGGAACGCCAGGTGATCGTCCGCGGGGACGCTGAGCCGGTATCGCGCCGCGAGGCGCTGACATATTTCGTCAAGCGTCCGCACGGCAGTCAGCTGGGAGCCTGGGTCTCGGACCAGAGTCGCGTGATCACATCACGCAAGATCCTGGAAATGAAGCTACAGGAGATGAAGCGGAAATTCGCCGAGGGCAAGGTGCCGCTGCCGTCGTTCTGGGGCGGCTACCGGGTCCGGCCGCGGGAAATGGAATTCTGGCAGGGGCGGCCGAATCGTCTGCACGACCGGTTCCTGTACGTCCGCGA
>CBDTYJ010000245.1:0-4279 GCA_965364575.1 uncultured Gammaproteobacteria bacterium | reverse complement strand
GGGACTGGAATTCGATGGCGCGACGGTACAGACGGGCAGCAAGGAATCGCCGTCACCGGCGCGGCCGGGCCTGGTCATCGGCGGCTATGCCGGAGCGCTATCCGTAGATGACTGGCTCGAGGTCGAGTTCGGGGAGGGCGAGGGGCCCGGTCCTGAGCAGGTCCTGACCGCCGTGGATTTGTTCGTGAATGACCTCAGGGTCATCAACCAGCACTTCAGCGATGCATCGGTGCGGCTCACCCAGGCAGACGGCGCCTGGCAGGCCGAGATCGACAGCCAGAGCGCCAGTGGAGTGGTCACGATCCCGTTCGAGCTCTACGGCTCCGATCCCGTGATCGTCGACATGCAGCGGCTGGCCATCGACGACGAGGATGCCGACGGCAGCGACGACAGTCTGGATCCGAAGCTCGTCCCCGCGGCCAGCATCAGCATCGTCGATTTTTCCCTGGAGTCCACCCGACTCGGCAGCCTGGACGGGTCGATCGAGCGCCTCCCGGACGGCTTCCGCACCGATGGATTGCGCATGCGCGGCGATGGCTTCGAGCTGGAACTGGCCGGTAGTTCGCGGCTGTCGGAGCAGCTGGACCAGAGCCGGTTCACCCTGGTGGCCGACAGCGGAGATGTGGGCGGAGCGCTGGAATTCATGGGTTTCGCCAGCGGCATCGATGCTGAAAAAGGTCGTTTTGAGGCGGATCTGAGCTGGAGCGGCGGGATGCCGGTTTCGATCCTGGCGGTCGCCGAGGGCACGGCGAAGATCAACATCGAACAGGGCAGCCTGACCGACGTCGAGCCGGGTACCGGACGCGTTTTCGGTCTGCTCAGTATCCAGGCGCTGCCGCGTCGGCTGGTGCTGGATTTCCGCGATATCTTCCAGAAGGGCTTCTTCTTCGAGCGCTTCCGGGGCGACTTCCGTATCGCCGAGGGCGAAGCCTACTCGGACAACCTGGTGCTCAAGGGTCGCGCGGCAGACATCGGCATCGTCGGCACCGTCGACCTGGTGGACAGGCGTTACGACCAGGTCGCCGTCGTCAGCGCCGAAGTCGGCAATACGCTGCCGGTAGTCGGGGCCATCGCCGGCGGGCCGGCCGTGGGCGCCGGCCTGTTCGTACTCAAGGAGCTGTTCAAGGATTCTCTCAGCGGAATCATCCGGGCCCAGTACACTATCACCGGCCCCTGGGACGATCCCCAGGTCGAACGCGTGGCGCTGGGAGGCGCCGGGAGGGAGGCGGAGCCGGCCGACGGAGATGCGCCATCCGCGCCAGGGGAAACGGCTGATCAGGAGGGTTCATGAGCACAGGCGATGCCAGGTCATCGGCGCGGTGCCGGGTCGCTGCCTTGCAGATGGTGTCCGGGTCCGATGTCGAGGCCAATCTTGAAGCGGCTTCGGCGCTGCTGGAGCAAGCCGCGGCGTCCGGCGTCCGGCTGGCGGTGCTGCCTGAAAATTTTGCCTGCATGCCGGTCCGGGAGGAGGACCGACTCGAGATCGCCGAGCCCGCGGGCCGCGGGCCGATCCAGACATTCCTCGCCCGGCGAGCCAGGGAGCTCTCCTTGTGGATCATCGGTGGCACGCTGCCCTTGCGGGATACCGGAGCGCTGCCCTTCTCCGCCAGTCTGGTGTACGACGCGAACGGTGAACTGAAGGCTCGTTACGACAAGATCTACCTGTTCGATGTCACACTGCCGTCCGCGTCTGAGCGCTATGCCGAATCCGCCTATGCCGCGCCCGGTCGCGTCCCCGTGGTGGTGGATTCTCCGGCGGGCCGCCTCGGTCTTTCGGTCTGCTACGATGTGCGGTTCCCGGAACTGTTCCGCGGAATGCTGGACCAAGGGTTGCAGACCATCGCGCTGCCGGCCGCATTTACCGCGGTGACAGGCCGGGCCCACTGGGAAACGTTGCTGCGCGCGCGGGCGATCGAGAATCTGAGCTGGGTGATCGCCGCCGCCCAGGGTGGCCGCCACGCCAACGGCCGCGAGACATGGGGCGCCAGCATGGTGGTGGACCCGTGGGGCAAGGTCGTCGACCGTCTGGACAAGGGGCGCGGGTTGGTGATCGCGGATATCGATTTTAATCGGCAGAAAGAGATCCGCCAGGCATTCCCGGCGCTGGAGCATCGTCTGGCGCCGACAGGATTCGGGGAGCATTGAGGATTACATGAGCGAGCAGGCCCTGCAGATCGCGCGCGAGCGCATATTCCATCCGGCGGGCATCGACGACGCCGACATCGGTCGTCTTCTGGCTAGCGTAATGGCGCGCTCGGTCGATGCCGCGGACGTCTATTTCCAGTACAGCCGCCACGAATCATGGAGTCTGGAGGACGGTATCGTCCGCGAGGGCGGTCACAGCGTCGATCAGGGGGCAGGCATTCGCGCCATCAGCGGCGAGAAGACCGGTTTCGCCTACTCCGACGAGATCGTCATGCCGGCCCTGACCCAGGCGTCCCGGGCCGCCCGGTCGATCGCCCGACAGGGTCAGAGCGGTCAGATCCAGGCATGGCAGGCGGCCGGCGCCGGGCAGCTGTATGCCCCGGTAGACCCCCTGGGCAGCATGGCCGACCAGGACAAGGTGGCGCTGCTGGAGCGTGTCGACAAGGCGGTGCGCGCCATGGACCCGAGAATCGAGCAGGTGATCGTGACCATGGCGGCGGTCCACGATGTGATCCTGGTGGCCGCCTCTGACGGCACGCTGGCAGCCGACGTGCGGCCATTGATCCGCATGAACGTCTCGGTCATCGCCGAGCAGGATGGCCGCCGGGAGCAGGGCTATGCTGGCGGCGGCGGCCGCCACAGCTACGACTGGTTGTTGGAGGACGAGCGATTTATGGAGTTCGGCCGCGAGGCGGTGCGCCAGGCGATGGTGAATCTCGAGGCCGAAGAAGCGCCGGCCGGCACCATGCCCGTGGTGCTCGGACCGGGCTGGCCCGGCGTGCTGCTGCACGAGGCTATCGGCCACGGCTTGGAGGGTGACTTCAATCGCCGTGGCACTTCGGCCTTTGCCGGCCGCGTCGGCCAGCAGGTCGCATCGCCCCTGTGTACGGTGGTCGACGACGGCACCCTCCCGGGCCGCCGCGGTTCGCTCAATGTGGACGACGAGGGCACGCCAAGCCAATGCACCACGCTGATCGAGAACGGCGTCCTCAGGGGGTTTATGCAGGATAAGCACAATGCCCGGCTGATGGGCGCGACCCCGACCGGCAACGGGCGGCGGGAGTCGTTCGCCCATCTGCCGATGCCGAGGATGACCAACACCTACATGCTCGCGGGCCCCCACAATCCGGCCGAGATCATCGCCAGCGTGGAGCGCGGCCTGTACGCGCCCAACTTCGGCGGCGGCCAGGTCGACATCACCTCCGGCAAATTCGTGTTCTCGGCCAGCGAGGCCTACCTGATCGAGAACGGCCGCGTCACCCGGCCGGTAAAGGGCGCGACCCTGATCGGCAACGGACCGGATGTGCTGACCCGGGTCAGCATGGTGGGCAACGACCTGCAACTCGACGCTGGCGTCGGAATCTGCGGCAAGGAAGGGCAGAGTGTGCCGGTCGGTGTGGGTCAGCCCACCCTGAAGATCGATAATCTGACCGTGGGGGGCACCGGCTGAGGGATGCACCGCAGGCTGCCGGGCGCCGCATCTGGTCTGCCAAGGCCATATGTTGACATGCACGGGTCGATAGATAGACTCTGAGCGACGGCTGCACGGACAGCAGCTTGGTACAGGAGTACGCCGTCCCCCTCGGGCCCGGAAGCCGCGCAGGTTCCGGGCCTTCTTTATCGCCGGATGATGTTTATCGCCGGATGATCGACCCGGAGGACCCGGACGGTGATCACTCCGCCTCGGCGTTCTCCGACTCCGCGGTCTCCGCCGCGGCCATCCCGGCCGCTTCGGCGCTGCCCTCGCGGACATACAGCAGTTCATGCTCGCCGATGACGAACACATCGCCATCCCGAAGCCGGCGCTTCTTGATCCGTTTGCCGCTCATGTAGATGCCGTTGGTGCTGTTCAGATCCTGCAGGATGGAGTCCTTGTTGTAGGTCAGGATCTGGGCGTGGTGGCGGCTCACGAATTTGCTGTTTATCTGCAGATCGTTGTCCTCGGTCCGCCCGAGGATCAGCCGGCCCTGGATGATCGGGAACTCGACCGATTCCTGGTCGGCGTGGGCCACCATCAATCTGGCGATAGGCTCACCCTCGGTCAAGCCCCGCTTCTTGCGCGGCCGCAGGACCGACAGACGATTGGTGCGGCTCTGATAATCAGACCATTGCAGCTCGTCCACAGCGGCCAGAA
>CBDTYJ010000244.1:0-4307 GCA_965364575.1 uncultured Gammaproteobacteria bacterium | reverse complement strand
GCCGGTCCAGCGGGCCGATGCTCGCGTTGACCCGGAATCGGTCGCCGCTGTCCGGGCTCAGCCAATGCCGCAAGGTCCGGCCGGCTCTCGCCGAGAGCAGATCGAGCAGCGCGCACTCCAGGGCACAGCTCGCCGCCGGATGATCGGCGCTGAACTCGAATCCCCCCAGACTGGATTCGACCCCGGACCCGATCAGGGATCTGGCGGCGGCCTCGAGCCATGACAAGGCGGCCTCCGGCTGCTCGGTACCGGCCATCGGCAGCGGGGCACACTCTCCGGCACCAGTCCGGCCGCTCTCATCCTCCAGCCACAGTATCTGCCCGCGCCTTCGATCTGCGCCGCCCCGGGCGCTCCGCCAGCCATCGGCGAATTCCAGATCGTAGGGTTCGATCCGACAGCGTGTGAGCGCCGGATCGCTCATGCCAGATGAGGTCCCAGCAAGGCGACAGCCAGCAACAGTCCCACCACCAGGCCGTAACGGGCGGTATCGGCCAGCACCTCATTGAGCCCCGGCCCGGGCTGCAGACGGAAGAACGATTCCAGCAGCCGTACGGCCAGCGGCAGCGCCAGCCACGGCAGCCACCACCAGCCGCCAGTCTCGTACAACAACCAGGCCGACAACGGCAGCGGGGCCAGCAGCAGCACGGCATATTCCAGGCGGCTGGCGTCCAGCCCGAACACGACGGGGAAGGTGCGCCGGCCGTTCGCCTGGTCCTGTTCCCGGTCGCGGGTGTTGTTGACCACCAGCACCCCGGCCGCCGGTGAGCCGACCACGGCACCGGCCGTCAGCGCTGGCCATCCGGGCGTGATGCCAGTGTGGAGAAACCAGGTCCCCGCGACCGCCACGAGACCGAAAAACAACCAGACGAAGACCTCCCCGAGACAGGAATGGGAGATCGGCCAGGGCCCGCCGCTGTAGGCGAGACCTGCCATCACGGACACGATGCCGACTATGAGGATGGGAAGGCCGCCGACCGTGACCAGAGTGAGACCCGAAAGGAACGCGATGGCGAATACCAGCATGGCCGCCCGATGGACCGCCGCCTCCGGTAGCCATCCCTCGGCCGTGGCCCTTCGTGGCCCGAGCCGGGCGCCGGGGTCGTCGGCCCCGCGGGCAAAATCGGCGGCATCGTTGTGCAGGTTGGCGCCGATCTGGAGCAAGAGCGCGACCAGCAGGGCGATGGCGAAGACGAAGAAGGAGAAGCGTTGTTGCTCGGCGTAGGCCAGCGCGCTGCCGACGATGATCGGCACGACCGCGAGCGGCAGGGTCCGTGGCCGTATCGCGAGTAGCCAGGCTCCGACGACACCGGGTTGGCTTTCGGGCGGCACTTCCTGCCCGCCATCCCGCGCTCCGCTCACGGCCGGCGCGGGAACTTGCGGAAATCCGGCGGGCGTTTCTCCAGGAATGCGTCGCGACCTTCCTTGGCCTCGGGAGTCATGTAGAACAGACCGGTGGTATTGCCGGCCAACTCCTGGATTCCCGCCAGGCCGTCCGTATCGGCATTGAAAGCCGCCTTCAGTGCGCGCAGCGCCGTGGGGCTCATCTCGAGCATGCGGCGGCACCAGCTCACGGTCTCCTGTTCGAGTTGTTCCAGGGGCACGACCGTGTTCACCAGCCCCATCTCCAGCGCCTGCCGGGCATCGTATTGCCGGCACAGATACCAGATCTCCTTGGCTTTCTTCATCCCCACCGTGCGCGCCAGCAGACCGGCGCCCAGGCCCGCGTCGAAGCTGCCGACCTTTGGGCCGGTCTGCCCGAAACGGGCGTTATCCGCAGCGATGGTCAGGTCGCACACCAGATGCAGCACGTGGCCACCGCCGATCGCGTACCCAGCGACCATGGCAACCACGGGTTTCGGCAGGCGGCGTATCTGCATCTGCAGATCAAGCACGTTGAGATGATTGGTGCCTGCCTGATCGGCGTAGCCGCCGTGCTCGCCCCGGACCCGCTGGTCGCCGCCGGAACAGAACGCCTCGCCGCCCTCGCCGGTGAGGATGATGACCCCGACTTCCGGATCCAGATGAGCATCGGTAAACGCCCGGATCAGTTCCTTCACCGTCTCCGGGCGGAACGCGTTGCGGACTTGCGGCCGATTGATGGCGATACGGGCGATACCCTCCGCCTGGTGGTACAGCACATCCTCGAATTGGAGATGGTCAACAGTTTTCCAGCGCATCGTCGGGCCTCCCGGTTCGGGCCGCCATTTTACGCCCGGGTACCGCTCCGGCAAGCCGCGGGCGGCGGGCCGCCCGCGTGATAAACTAGCGCGATCCCGGCCAGGCCTGGAAACCCCGGATGTTCCCCGAAGCCACTGCTGCCAATACCAGCGACGTGCTGGACCGACTCAAGCATCTCCTGGAAACGTCCCGGGACCGGATTTCCATGGCAGCATCAGACCAGCTTTTCAGCTTCAGCATCGCCGTGCACGAACCCCACCTGCGCCCGGTCCTGGACCAGGCGAGCGACGATTACTACTGGCATCGGCCGCTCGATGCCAAAGTGCTCGCGGGCACCGGCACCGGCGCGGCCTTCGCGACCCGCGGCCAGGGCCGGTTCGAACAGATGCACGAGTTTCATCGCACCCTGTCTGCCCGCTGGATCCGGATCGGAGGAGCGGATCAGGCCGGGCCGGTCGCGTTTGCCGGCTTCGCCTTCGACCCCGACTCCGAACCGGGGGAGGAATGGGGCAACCTCGAGAATTCGCTTGTGGTCGTCCCATCGGTGCTGTTCCATCGCCACGGCGATCAGGCCTCGATCAGCTTCAGTGCCATGGCCCGGGAGCTGTCTGCGCCGGCGGAGATCCTGCAGACCTGGTCCCGTCAGCTGGATCGGCTCGAGTGTCCGAGGGGCTCTCCGCGACCGGTGCTCGACGCGCCGGCGCTGGAGCCGGCCGACCCTGGTGCGTCCTGGCACGAGCGCGTGGAGTCAGCCCTGTCGGCCATCCGTGGCGGCGGCCTGGAGAAGGTGGTGTTGACGCGTCGGCTGCGGCTTTACAGCAGACGCCCCCTCGCCTGCGCGCCGGTGATGGATTTCCTCGATCAGCGGCATGACGAATGCGCCCATTTCGCCGTGTCCCGCGGCGCCTGTACGCTGTTGGGCGTGTCGCCGGAGCGCCTGCTCGCCTTCTCGGACTCGCGGGTCATCGTCGACGCCCTGGCCGGTACGACCCCCCGCGGCCAGAACGCGGAGCACGACCGCCGCCTGGCGGATGCCCTGCTGACCGAGCCGAAAGTGCGTGAGGAACACGGTCTGGTCGTAGATCAGATCCGCGCGGCGCTGTCGCCGATCTGTTCGGAGCTGGATATCCCCGCTATGCCGGACATCATGCGCCTGCCCCAGGTCCAGCACCTGTGGACACCGATCTCGGCGACGGTCGACAACGGTATCGGGCTACTGGGGATCGCCGAGCGTTTGCACCCGACACCCGCGGTGGGCGGCAGCCCGCGGCAAGCCGCCACCGAATGGCTGGCCGAATCGGGCGAGGCCGCGCGCGGCTGGTACACCGGCGGCTTCGGCTGGCTGGACCCGGCCGGGAATGGCGAGTTGTCGGTGGTCCTGCGTTGCGGACTCATGCGCGAGCACAGCGTCGATCTGTTCGCGGGAGCGGGTATCGTGGCCGAATCCCGGCCGGAGCAGGAACTGGCCGAGACCGAGTGGAAACTGCTCACCATGCAGGGGGCACTCAGGCTTGGCTGACCGACCCGGCGGCATACCGGCGACAGCAGAGATCAACCTGGCCTGTGCGGATGCCCTGCTGGCCGGCCTCACCGGGGCCGGGGTCCGCCATGCCGTGGTATCGCCCGGATCCCGCTCCACGCCTCTGGCGCTCGCCGTCCTGCGCCGCCATGAGCTGTCGATCACTGTCATCCCGGACGAGCGCAGCGCCGGGTTCTTCGCCCTCGGCGTAGGCCGGAGATCCGGCCTGCCCGCCCTGCTCATCGGCACATCGGGCTCGGCGCCGGCCAACTGGCTCCCCGCCGCCGTAGAAGCCAACGCCGACGCTGTGCCGATTGTCATGATCAGCGCAGATCGGCCGCCGGAACTGCAAGGGGTGGGGGCCAACCAGACCATCGATCAGCAGACGCTGTTTGGAAGCCATCTGAAGGCTCGCTTCGAGTTGGCGGCACCGGCGACGGCGGCGGGGGGAGATGCCATCGCCCGATCAGTCGGGGTGCAGGCGGCCCACCGTGCCTGCTGGCCCGATCCGGGGCCGGTCCACATCAACGCCGCGTTCCGGGAGCCCCTGGTCCCCTCCGCTGGTGCCCTGGAGTCGCCGCCACCGGCGACGCCGGCCGCGCCCATGCGA
>CBDTYJ010000243.1:0-4310 GCA_965364575.1 uncultured Gammaproteobacteria bacterium | reverse complement strand
CAGTCGATCAGCACCGCATGGGGAAGATGCTCGGCGTGTATGTGATCCACGAACCGCTCCAGGTCCAGCGTCTCGCCCTGTTCCCTGATCGCGTCCTTCCAGGCTGCGGGATCGAGACGTTGTTCGCCGATCAGCATGCGCCGCGAGCTGGCGATGCCGCGGATGCGGAGATCGAGATTGAAGTCCCGCTGCAGTCGCGGCAGCTCGGCGGCGAATTGCTCGAGCAGGGCGGAGCCGACCGTGCCCGCACCGATCAGACCGACCGATATGGTCTGGGGCGACAGATAAAAACCCGAATGGACCGCCTTGACCGCCCGCGTCGCCTCCTCGGCGTCGATGACCGCCGAGATGTTGCGCTCGGAGGCGCCCTGGGCGATGGCGCGCACGTTGACGCCAGCGCGGCCCAGTGCGCCGAACAGCTTGGCCGCGATGCCGGGCATGCCGCGCATGCCGTCGCCGACGACGGCGAGGATACTGCAGCCGGCGGTGACGTCCAGGCCCTGTATCTGCTGCTGCTCGAGCTCCAGCGCAAACGCTTGCGCTACCACAGACGCGGCCCGGTCGGCATCCGCTTCAGGAACCGCGAAACAGATCGAATGTTCCGAACTGCCCTGGGAGATCATCACCACGGATATGCCGGACTCCCGCAGGGCCCCGAACAATCGGTCGGCGGTCCCCGGCACGCCGATCATGCCCGCGCCCTCGAGATTCACCAGCGCGATGCCGTCCACGGTGGAGATACCCTTGACCCGATTGCCGTCGCCGCCTTCGGCCGAGATCCGGGTGCCCTCGCCCTGTGGCCGGAAGGTGTTGCGGATGAAGATCGGGATCCCTTCCTCCACCGCCGGCCCCATGGTCCGTGGATGGATGACCTTGGCGCCGAAATAGGCCAGCTCCATGGCCTCGTGATAGGACAGCTCCGGGATCACCGCGGCTTCATGGACCCGTCTCGGATCCCCGCTCATCACGCCGTCGACATCGGTCCAGATCACTATCTCACGGGCGTCGAGCAGGCGGCCGAAAATTGAAGCGGAAAAATCACTGCCGTTGCGACCGAGGGTGGTCGGGACCCCGGATTCTTCCCTCGCCACATAGCCGGTGATCACCAGGATGCATGCCGGATCCGCCGGCATCCGCGACTCGAGCCGCCGACGGCTCTCCTCCCACATCACGATGGGCCCCAGTTCCGAATCGCGGATAGTCAGCACGTCGCCGGCGTGCAGCCATTCGCTGCTCACGCCCAGGCTCGAGAGATGGGCAGACAGCAGGCGCGCCGACCACACCTCTCCGAAGCCGGACACCAGGCTGCGCGCCTCCGGCGCCGATCGTCCGAGCAGCCGCACCGCGCCGATGACCGCGGACACGGTCTCCAGGTCCTCGTCCAGAGCCTTCACGTAAACGCCCACCGCGGGCTGCGGCAGCAGCGCCTCCGCAAGGCCCAGGTGATGCGTCCGGATCGCCGCCATGCTGTCAGCGGCGGACTCCGCAGCCGGATCATCGACCAGCGCCATAAGTCGATCGGTGATCCCGGCCGAAGCGGAGACCACGGCGGCCCGGGCAACCGCCTCGGTGTCGATCAGGATTTTCGCGACAGCCCTGAACTCGGCAGCGCCGGCGAGGCTGCCACCACCGAATTTATTGACTGACCAGCTCGTGTCGGACATCGGTCGAAAAATCTCTTCTTTCCCGCCCATCGGGAATCTGACCGGGGAGCGTACGGCAATGAATGGTGCGGGGCAACGCAGGACGCGGGACCCGGACGCCGGGTGCGGCAGAAACAGACGGGGCGGCGGTCAGGGCTGGGACAGGCCCTCACGGATGGCGAATCGCGCCAGCTGCACCCGGTCATGGATATCCAGCTTCTCCATCACGTGATCGCAGTGCTTCTCGACGGTCTTGACCGATATCCCCATCAGCCGCGCGATACCCTTCTTGGGCAACCCCTGGGCGAGATGACCCAGTACCTCCCGCTCTCGCTGGGTCAGCAGATGAAGCCGGGTCAGATGGTCGTGGCCCAGGTGGGCCCCGTGTTCGTCGATGACGATCCGTTCGCTGACGGCGCTGGAGAAATGGGTCCCCCCCCTGGCTACCGCGCGGATGGCATCGATCAGGCGGGCGGTCGGCTCGTCCTTGGTCAGATAACCCGCCGCCTCCGACTCCAGGGCCTGTTCGATGTACTGATCGTTCAGATGAGCGCTGAGGAAGATCACGCGCGCCGAGGGCTGCAGCCGCCGGATCTCGCTGGCGACCTCGAATGGCGAGCGTCCGGGCATGTCGATGTCCATGATCAGCACTCCCGGGGGACGCTCATTCGCCGCCTCCAGGGCCTCGCCGGCATCGGCGACGCTGGCCAGGACTTCGATATCGGGCTCGCTCTCCAGGCGTTCCGCCAGCATCTCCCGGATCAGCGCATGATCGTCCGCCAGCAGGACGGTGATGGGCTTGGTCATTCTGTTCGCCTCCGATCGGATTTTGTCCGCGTCATACCCAGGGCCAGCCGCTTGAGTTCGCCCACACGGACCGGCTTGCGCAGCAGCATCGCCTGATCGTCCGCGGAACCGGCGGGATCCGCATCGGACGCCAGACCGACCAGCAGCACCGGTCCCCGATAACCCAGTTCGCGCAGCCATAACAGCCGGCTTTCCGCCTCGACGTCCGGCAGGCGGGCGTCGAGCACGGTCAGCACCGGTCTCTGGCCAGGATCGGAAAGGGCCTCCCTGAGGGCGGAGCCATCGGCGACGGCGAGCACATCGAAGCCGATGGCCTCGAGCGCGCTGCCCATGATCTGCCGGGCATAGGGGTGTGGCTCGGCCAGCAGCACCATACCCTCACCGGTCTCCAGGGTTTCGGTATCCGAGGTCCTCGTCGTCGGCTCGGTCGGCGCCGGGATGGCCGGCAGGCTGATGGTGACTGTCGTGCCCCGGCCCGGCTCGGAGTGGATACTCATGCGACCGTCGTGTTGAGCGACGATGCCGTGGGCCATGGCCAGGCCCAGACCCGTGCCCTCGCCCGCGGACTTGGTGGTGAAAAACGGATCCATCGCCCGTTCGACGACGTCCCGGGACATGCCGCATCCGTTGTCGCTGACCGTCATGGTCACGCGGGGCGGATGACGCTGCTCGTCCCGGTCCACCGCGATGGCGAGATCCCCCCCTCCGGGCATGGCATCACAGGCGTTGACGGCAAGATTGAGCAGGACCTGCTGAAGCTGGACCGGATCCGCCAGAACCCAGAGTCCGCCGGTATCGTCCGCGATGCGCGTCTCGAGCTTGACCGAGGCCGGCACCATCCGCTGGACCCAACGACCTGCGCGAGTCACCAGCTCGCCCAGATCCACGGCCTTCTTCTCCGCCACCGAGCGCCGCCCGAATGTCAGCAGGCCACGGATCACCCCCTCGGCCTGGTCTGCGGCTTCTTCCACCCGCCCGAGGGCGTGACCTGCGGGATGGTCATCATGGATCTTCTCCCGGGCCAGGGTTACATACCCCCGGATGGCCGTCAGCAGGTTGCGGAAATCGTGGGCGATGCCGCTGGCGAGACGGCCGACCGCCTCCATCTTCTGCGCTTGCAGCAGCCCGGCCTCCAGCTGCCGGCGGATCCGGGATTCCTGGTCCAGGGCAGAACCCCATCGCCGCAGACGCCGCACCAGCGCCATCCAGATGGTGAGGCTCAACAGCAGGATGACGAAGGCGACGCCGACCGACTGCACTTCCCGTTCGGCCTGGATCGCCAGCCTGGAGTTCAGGAAACGGCGATGGTCATCGATAAACAACTGGGAGGCGCCGAGGAAGCGCTGCTGCCAGCTCCGGTATTCCTCACCGGACAGTAATGACAGGGCCTCGTTCACCTCACCCCAGTCGGCCAGGGTCGTGGCCTCGGCTTCTATCCGGCTCAGCTCCCTGATGGCGTCACTGGCCTGGATCAACGCCTCCCGGTTGTAGCCGGTCTCGGATTGCTGGATCGTCTCGTCGAGCGCCTCCTGCAGCCTCGCCTCCACTTCCAGGTGACTGGTCTTCCAGGTGGGATCGTGGGTGGCGATCAGGAGGATGGCCGTCGTGGCGAGCTGCTGCTGGAGTTCGGTCATCAGGTCGCGCAGCCGATCGCTGGCCACATACGATTCCGCCACTTCGCGGCCGACTTCAAAGGTGGAGCGGACGTGCCAGGCCAGGCCGGCGAACATCAGCACGGTCAGCACGAATGCGCTGCCCACCCAGACCCAGGGGAACCGACCCGCCGGATCGGCCTGCGGTCCCTCAGCCTGGTTCATGTCGTTCAGTCCGGCCATCCGGTCGTGAGCATTCAACGGGCGC
>CBDTYJ010000242.1:0-4311 GCA_965364575.1 uncultured Gammaproteobacteria bacterium | reverse complement strand
CGGGCTGACGGAGCGCGGCCACCGTCAGGACAAACCGAGCAGATCCTCGACCCGTCGCGCAGCCCGCTCCAGATCTTCGCTGGCGGCCACCGGGACCGGCTCGAAGGGTCCCGGTGATTCGTCCAGCCAGCAGGCCCGGCCGGACTCCACGAGTTGGTTCATGACCCGGTTGACGTCCCGGCGCATGCGCCGCGGAGCCAGCGCCATGGCGACCCGGTGGCTGAGCGGTTTCCAGCGGTAGTTTTCAGGCCGCAGCCACCAGGGACCGCCGCCGATCGCCTCGATGGCGAACAGATACACGGGACGGCCGGTATCGAGCGCCTCGGTGACCATGGACATGCTGTCGGCGGTGACCACGAACCGGTCGCCCAGCGCCAGGTAGCCGGCATAGGGATTGGGTTCGCCCGATCCCCAACGGTAGAAGAACCGCGGCCCCTGCAGGGCCGACTCCAGCGCCGCCGCAAACGCCGGCGGCGTGCGCGCGCTGGTGGACAGGAGGACACTTCCGCCCCCGCCCAGAGCGTTGACCCGCTCGGCCAGGCGAGTGGCCTGGGCATCGGTAAAGACGAAGGGTCCGCTGTCTCCACCGATGAGCAACACGGTCCAGGGGTGCGGCAGATCGGCCAGTCGGGGCGCCAGAGTCTCTGCCGCACGGGCGAGACGATCCGTGTCGACCCGATGCAGGGGCAGCGGGTTGACGATGACGTTGCCGCCGGCTTCGAGACCGTACTGAGCCGTGGAGATCACGGCGTCGAACCGGCGCGGATGGGTCCACGGCCGGCCCAGGTGCACCACCCGCGTGTCCGGCGATCGTTGTTTGATCCACAGGGCGACGAGTTCGTTACGCCGGCCCGCGGTCAACACCAGGCGCGGCCACGGGGGCTCGAGTCCTGCCGTCGGGGCGTTGCTGAGCCCGACCAGGCTCGGGCGCGGCCACAGATGCAGGAGCAGCTCCCAGCGGCGGAAAGCAAGGCTCTTCTCCACGACGGGAAATCCGTGGCGCCGAGCCAGCAGATCGGCCAGGGCCAGCATCTGGGTACGGTCACCGGACTTCGGCCCGCTGAGCACCCACACCGCCTGCTCCCGTGGATCAGACCTCATGGACCAGCGCCGGCGGATTGAGTTGCATGCCTGACGACCTTAAACTGCGACCACATTGAGAGTCATTCCTCGCCGCGTACGAAACCGGCGTCGATGCTGCTCTTCGTCTGGCCGTCGGCCGAATTATGGAGTAGCGGTTGCCGCCAGGCTACCGGTCACACCCAAAGTGCCTCGATCCCCCATCCAGAGACCGCCGAGCCGCCCATGAGGCTGATCCGGGAATTCGTCAAACGCTACCCGGGCCAGAGCGTGGTGCTCGTGGTGGCCCTGCTGCTGGCCGGCGTCGCCGACGGCATCGGCCTGTCGGCGCTGCTGCCGCTGCTGAACATCACGCTGGAATCGTCTCAGGGCGCCGGAGAGGACAGCGCCCTGTCCCGCTTCATCTTCGATGCCCTGGATACGGTGGGGATCTCTCCCTCGATCGGCGTCCTGCTGTTCGTGATCGTCATCGTGGTCTGCGTCAAGGGACTGCTGATCTTCTTCGCCAAGCAGCGTAGCGGATACATCGCGGCCGAGGTGAGTACCGGCCTGCGCACCGAGCTGCTCAAGGCGGTGACCAACTCCCGCTGGCATTATTTCGTCAATCAATCCACCGGCAAGCTGGCCAATTCCATGGCCACCGAAGCCTGGCGGGCCTCCAATGCCTATGTGTATGCGGTGCGGCTGTTGGCGCTGTTCGTCGAAGCCGCCGTCTACACCACGGTGGCGCTGCTGGTCTCGTGGCGGGCGACCCTGATCAGTTTTGTCGCCAGCTTCGTCATCGTCGCCGCCTCCCATTATTTCGTGCGCATGGCGGAGCGCGGCGGCAAGGGCCAGACCCGCTGGTACCGATCCCTGCTGGGCACGCTCACCGACATCCTGCAATCGGTGAAGACATTCAAGGCCATGGGCCGCGAAGGGTCTGCCGAGGAGGTCCTGAGCGTCGAGAACAATCAGCTGAGAGAGTCACTGCGCCGGGAGGTCCTGGGCGATGCGGCCCTGGAGGCGGCTCAGGAACCCATGTACACGATCGTGCTCGCCACCGGCATCTATCTGGCCCTGATGCAGTTCCAGGTCGATCTGCCCACGATACTCTTTATGGCGCTGGTGCTGGCCAACTTGCTCAAACAGGCCGGCAAGGTGCAGAAACAGTATCAGCGCATGGTCATATCCGAGAGCGCCTACTGGGCCATCCAGGACACCATCGCCGACGCCCGCAGCCAGGCCGAGACCCACACCGGCGACGCTCATCCCCATCTCGATCGCTGCATCGAATTGCAGGACGTGAGCTTCGTCTATGGCGACCACGTGGTGCTGGACCGGGTATCGGTGGAGATCCCGGCCGGCCAGCTGACCTGTCTGGTGGGTGAGTCCGGGGCCGGGAAGACCACCATCGCTGACCTGGTCATCGGTCTCATCCGCCCGACCGAAGGCCGGGTGTTGATCGACGGGCAGCCCCTGGACGAGCTGGACATGGCAGCCTGGCGACGCAGCATCGGCTACGTGCCTCAGGAGAGCCTGCTGCTGCACGATACCATCCTGCACAACGTCACCCTCGGCGCCGAGGGGCTGGACGAGAAGGACGTGGAGCAGGCCCTCAAGGCATCGGGTAGCTGGGACTTTGTCAGCCGCATGCCCGAGGGGGTCCACAGCGTCGTCGGTGAGCGAGGCGCACGCCTGTCCGGCGGCCAGCGGCAGCGCATCATGATCGCCCGGGCCATGGCCCATCACCCGAAATTACTGATCCTGGACGAAGCCACCAGCGCGCTGGATCCGGCCACCGAGAAAGCGATCTGCGAGACCCTGACGACCCTCAAGCGGGACATCACGATCCTGGCGGTATCGCATCAATCCGCGCTGGCAGAGATTGCCGATCGGGTGTACCGCCTGTCGAAGGGCGCCCTGGCGGCGACCGGGTCGCAGACGGCTCCCTCGCTGAGTCCGGCGTCCTGAGCAGGGCGCGCACCCGTTCGACGGTGCGCTCGATCTCATCATCCGGCGACTGTTTCGGTACCGGCTCGGGATCCCCGAGCCAGCTGGCGTAGCCGGCGTCGATAAAGCCACGGTGGCACAGAGACTGGTCCCGCGACAGTTTGCTCGGTCCCCAGCGCATCAACGCCCGATAGAGGCGGGTGGCAAGGGTCCCGTCTTCCGGACCGTGTACGGGCATCCGGAACATGTAGACCGGTTTGGTCGTGGCCGCGGCTTCGCTCAGCATGGCGATGCTGTCGCAGGTCACGACCAGCATGTCGGCGTGGGCGAGGATGCCGAGGAACGGGTTGGTACGCCCCCTCGGCCGCCAGCGATAGATATAGCGGGGTTCCGGCAGCCTCTCCTCCAGCACATCCATGACCACGGGCCGGGTCCGGGCGCTGGAGGTTACCAGGATGGAGCCCCCGACCCGCTCGTGCAGGGTCTTGATGCCGGCCGCAAGACGCTCCCCCGCCTGTTGACCCAGCGCATAGGGGCCGCTGTCGCCACCGACCAGTACGCCGATCCGCGGTGACGGCATGGGCCCGAACTGAGCCCGCCAGCGATCCCGCTCGGTGGCCAGCCGGGCAGGCGTTACCGGGTGCTGGGTACAGAGATTGTGCAGCACGTTGTCGAGGCGCGGGAGGCGGTACTGAGGCGTGGTGATGATCAGGTCGAAGTCCGGCCGCGGTGCCCATACCCGGCCGAGGAAGACCAACCGCGTCCTGCCGCCGCTGGCACGCTTGATCCAGCGGCAAACAGGCTCGTTCTTGAGTCCCGCCGAGATGATGAGGTCAGGCCAGGGGGGAGCCAGGATGGAGGATCGTTCCGCCTCCAGCCCGGCCCGGCTGACCAGACGGGCCAGACCGATGGGTCCGGCGAGGGCATTGAACTCCAGGTCCTTCCTGAGCCAGGGGCAGCCGAGCCGTTCGGCGAGCGCCGAGACCTGCGTGTTCTCGCCCGCCCGGTAACCGGAGACGACCCAGACCAGGGGGACCGCCGATCCAGGGGCGGGCCCTTGGCCCCGGCTTCCCGCCTCCGGAATATCGACGTCTGCTGCCATCGGGTGAATCCGCTCGCGCAGGCGAATAGGCCTGGTGGGTCTATCGGAGTGGCGGCGACGGATCCGTTCTCAGGCACTCGCGGTCTGATCCGGAAATAGGCCGACACCCGCCCCCCGGCTTGGCCGGCAGCAGAACACACTGGCCTGACAGCGTCAACCTGGGTCTGCCGCAGCGCAGCAGCCATGGCCCCGCCGGG
>CBDTYJ010000241.1:0-4312 GCA_965364575.1 uncultured Gammaproteobacteria bacterium | reverse complement strand
CGAATGCGACCAGACGGTCCTCGCCGATCATGCGGTTGATCAGGGTCGACTTGCCCACGTTGGGGCGGCCGATCACCGCGACCCGGGTACGATCCCGTTCCGCTTCCTCGGCCGCATGGTCCGGCTCCCCGGCGAATGGCGCCAGCACCGCCTCGATCAGCGCCTGTACGTTGTCGCCGTGAGCCGCGGAGATGACGGCCGGCTCGCCGAACCCCAGGCCGAAGAAGTCCGCGGCGGCGATCCCGGGCTCGATCCCTTCGGCCTTGTTGACCACCAGCCGCACCGCACATCCCCGGCGGCGCAGCAGATCCGCGACCTGCTCATCGGCAGCGGTGATCCCGTCCCGCGCGTCGACCATGAACAGCACCACATCGGATTCGTCCAGCGCCATCAGGGTCTGCCGGGCCATCAGTCCATCGATACCTTCCAGGTCGCCGCTGAGACCTCCGGTATCGACCGCGAGATAGGGGACCTGGCCACGGCGGCCAAATCCGTAACGGCGGTCGCGGGTCAGACCCGGCAGATCGGCGACCAGAGCATCCCGGGTCCGGGTGAGCAGGTTGAACAGGGTGGACTTGCCCACGTTGGGCCGTCCCACCAGTGCCACCACGGGTAACATGATCAGTCTGCCCCGGGGTCAGCGGGACTCCTGGCTGCGGGCCCGATAAGCCGCCATGGTGCCGGATTCGGCGAGGACGACGACCACATCGCCGGCCACCCGTGGCTGGGCGACGATGGCGCTATCGTCAGCCCGCGCGCGTCCGATCAGATCACCGGTCGTCGCGTCGAGCCAGTGCACATAGCCTTCGAAGTCACCGACCACCAGGCTGTTGGCCACCGGCGTCGGCGCCGTCAGCCCGCGCTGGTGCAAGTCCTCCTGGACCCAAAGGATCGAGCCGCTGGTTCGGCTCATGGCCACCACGTGGCTGACCGCACTGGTGACGAATACGGCGGTCCAGTCTGCTGCCAGTCCGTGGTAACTGGACACGTCCTGGGACCACAGTATCTGCCCGGATTCCAGCGCCAGGCTCGCTGTACGGCCGTTGAAGCTCGCCGTATAGACGTCCTGATCGACGATGTTGATCGGCGAGTCCACGTCTGCCAGGCGCTCGACTTCGGTACGGCCGCGAGCGGGGGCGACCACGTTCTCCCAGCGCGGCTGGCCATCACGCAGCGAATAGGCGGCGATGCGCCCGTTATCGAACCCCGCCACCACGGTATCTCCGGCGATCGCCGGTGCCGAAGTGCCACGCAGCGTCAGCCGGGGGACCGTCTGCTCCACGTTCCAGCGCTCGACGCCGTCACTGATGTCGAGCACGCGCAGCCGGCCATCGACACTGCGCACCGCAACGCTGGTGGAGGAAAGGGCCGGCGCGGACAGAACCTCTCCCACGGACTCGCTGATCCAGCGCAGTTCACCGTCGCTCGTATCCAGGGCGATGATCTGCCCGTCGCTGGTGCCGAACACGGCCACGCCGTGGCCGACTGTCGGGCCCGCCGATAATTCCAGATCGGTATCCGTGGTCCAGACCCTGCTGCCCTTCTCCAGATCCACGGCGATCGCCTTGCCGTCGTGGGCGCCGGCGTAGACCCGGGCGCCGTCGGTGGCAGGCGCCAGTCCCAGCAAAAGATTTTCGCTGCTGTCGCCGACTTTGACCTGCCAGAGGCGATCGAGCTTGAGCCGGGACTCGTACTCGGGCAGCGGTACCGGCGGGTCGATCGGCTCGGCTTCCTCGCCGCGGAACAGCGAACAGCCACCGACCAGCAGCAGCGCGAAGACAATGCTCAGACGCCGGATCATGACGCCTCGTCGGCAGCCTCGATGACCGGGGTGCCCAGAGCATCCAGCTTGAACTGGACGACCTGAGTATCGACGACGTCTGGCGACCCGGCGGCGAGCGCCAGCGTGTATTCCTCCCGAGCGGCCTCGATCTCGCCGCGGCCGGCGAATACATCCCCCCGCAGCTCATGGAAGCGGGGCGCGAACACGCCGGCCCGATCCAGGCTCAGCACCTCCAGAGCCTCGTCTCCGGCTCCGTCGGCGATCAATACGCGGGCCAGCCGCAGCCGGGCGACCAGCGCCAGCTCCGGATCACCGCTTTTGTCCATGAGCGTCCGCAGCAGTTCCGCAGCGGCAGCCAGGTCGCCCTGTTCCACGCGCAGGCGCGCCATCAGCAAACGCCCCTGATCGGTGTAGCCGGAGGACGCGAATTCGCTTTCCAGGGTCTGCAACTCGGCCAAGGCGAGTTCACTGTCGCCACGCTCGACCGCGGCGCTCATGGCAGCGTACGTGGCGCCGGCTTTTTCCGCCTGCTCCAGCTTGTAAGCCTGCCAGTAATTCCAGCCGGCGATACCGCCGATCCCGAGAGCGAGTCCGACGATGACGAAGGCGCCGTTCTCCTTCCACCATAAGCGGATCTTCTCGATCTGTTCTCTTTCCGACAGCAATTCGTCCACGATGTGACTCTCCAGTTCGAAACGTATTCGGTGCGGGGCCGGGGATCAGTCCAGATCCGCACAATGCCGCCGCAGATAATCGGCGATCTGCGGGATCGGGATGGTCGCCTGTTCCTGCTCTTCGCGCAGCGGTTTGAGCACCGCGGACCCGCTGTCCAGTTCGTCGTCGCCGACGATCATGGCGAACGCCGCGCCACTGCGATCCGCCTTCTTCATGCGGGCCCGCATGCCGCCTCCGCCGCAGTGCAACTCCAGTCGCAGGGACCCGCTCAGCTCGCGCATTTCCTCGGCCAGGGCCGGGGCCCGGCGGGCCGCCCGGTCTCCGAGCGGCACCAGGTATACGTGGGGGACGGCCGGCTCCGGCACCAGGTTTCCGGTCCGCAGCAGTTCGACCAGCCGCTCCATCCCCAGGGCCCAGCCGATGGCCGGCGTCGGCCGCCCCCCCAGTTGCTCCACCAGGCCATCGTAGCGGCCACCCGAGCAAACTGCGCCCTGGGCGCCAAGACGCTCGGTCACCCACTCGAACACGGTCCGGGTGTAGTAATCGAGGCCGCGCACCAGACGGACATTTGTCCGGTATGACAGGCCGACCGCATCCAGGGTTTCGCGCAGCTGGGCGAAATGCTCTGACGATTCGGAATCCAGGTGATCGGTGATCGCCGGCGCCGACGCGATCAGGGCCTGCATATCGGGGTTCTTGCTGTCGAGGATACGCATCGGATTCTGCTGCAATCGGCGCTGGCTGTCCTCGTCAAGCTCCGCCTGATGGTCACGGAAATAGGCCACCAGCAATTCCCGATAGGCATGCCGGGATTCCGCCGTGCCCAGGGAATTGAGTTCCAGACGCAGATCGTCCAGCCCAAGATTGCGCCAGATGCGGGCCGACGCCAGGATCAGCTCCGCGTCGATGTCCGGTCCGGCAAAGCCGAAAGCCTCTGCCCCCATCTGGTAGAACTGACGATAGCGCCCCTTCTGCGGACGCTCGTAACGGAACATGGGACCCGCATACCACAGGCGCTGCTGCTGATTGTGAAACAGCCCATGGGTTATACCGGCCCGCACGCAGCTCGCGGTGGCCTCGGGTCTGAGACTCAGACTATCGCCGTTGCGATCCAGGAAGGTATACATCTCCTTCTCGACGATGTCGGTCACCTCGCCGATGGAGCGCGCGAATAACTCCGTCCGCTCCATCAGCGGCAGCCGGATCTCGCCGTAGCCCTGGGCCTGGAGCACCTCCCGGACCACCTGCTCCAGCCACTGCCAGGCCTGGATCTCGTCAGGGAGGATATCGTTGATCCCGCGGATGGGGGCGACGGTGCTGCCCATGACTGCTCCTAGCGTCCGCTCGCCGCGCCGGCGTCGAGGGGGATCGTGAATCTCGCCGTATTTCCGAGTCGCCGCTCAGCCGGCACCTCGAAGGGCTCACCATCCACGACGATGGTCACACCATCGACGAATCCCAGGAATACCCGCAGCGGCGGCTCGCCGGCGATGCGACGGCGATCGCCCTGGCGACCCAGCTGATAGATCAGCCGCTGGCCGCGGGGATCCCGCACCTCCACCCATGAATCGGCGCTGAATTCCATCTCGACCCGCACCTGATCCAGCGGTGCCGGGGTCGGCTCAGGATCGGCCGCTGCGACCGGAGTCACCTCGACTTCGGCATCGGCGGGTTCTTCGGCCGGGGCATCTGCCTCGGCCGCTGCCGCGGCCCTCGGCTCGGCGACCGCCGTCTCCGAATCCGCATCCGGCTCGTCACCTGGGAGTTCGTCGTCCGGGGCCCCCGCAGGTGGCGGCAAAGAGATCACCGCTGGATCGGCTTCCTCCGGCCGGCCGTCGTCCCGGGTCTCGATGG
>CBDTYJ010000240.1:0-4337 GCA_965364575.1 uncultured Gammaproteobacteria bacterium | reverse complement strand
TTCCGTAACGATCGCATCACTCTGGACGGCATCCGCCGCCTCCGTCCCGACCGGCTCGTGATCTCGCCGGGCCCGGGCACCCCGGATGACGCCGGCATATCACTGTCCGCGGTCTCCGCATTCGCCGGCGAAATGCCGATCCTGGGTGTCTGTCTCGGTCACCAGAGCATCGCCCAGGCATTCGGCGGACGCATCGTCCATAGTCCTGTGGTGATGCACGGCAAGACATCGATGATCCATCACGACGGCGAGACACTTTACCGGGGCCTGGAGAATCCCTTCGAGGCCACCCGCTACCATTCGCTCATGGTGGCGCCCGATGACCTGCCGTCGTGCCTGGAGATCAGCAGCTGGACCGAGGCTGACGACGGCTCCGTGGCGGAGATCATGGGGCTGCGGCACCGGGAGATGCCGCTGGAGGGCGTGCAGTTCCACCCGGAGTCGATCCTGACCCCGGCTGGCATGCCACTGCTGGAGAACTTCCTGGTGGGGGTTGCCCCCTAAGCCGTTTCGCCCCGGCGGACGTTGAAGACCACGATGGTCTTGCCCTTGGCCGTCAGCAGGCCCTGCTCTTCGAGGACCTTCAGCACGCGGCCCGCCATCTCCCTGGAACATCCCACCAGTCGGCTCAACTCCTGCCGGCTGACCTTGATCTGCATCCCGTCAGGATGAGTCATGGCATCGGGTTCGTTGCAGAGATCCATGATCGCGTGGGCGATCCGCCCGGTGACGTCGACGAAAGCCAGGTCGCCGAGTTTCTTGTTGGTCCGCTCCAGACGACTGGCCAGCTGGGTGGCGAGCTCGAACAGCAGTCCTGGGCTCTCGTTGGCGATCTGCCTGAAGCGCGGATACGTCATCTCCGCCAACTCGGATTCGGTGCGGGTGCGGACCCATGCGCTGCGAGTGGGCTGCTCGTAGAACAGACCCATCTCGCCGAAGAACTGGCCCTTGTTGAGATACGCCAGCACCATCTCGTTGCCGTCCTCGTCCTCGATCATCACTTCGACCGAGCCGTCGACGATGTAATAGAGGATATCGGGCAGGTCGCCGGCGTGGATCACGACGGTCTTGGGTGGGACCGTGCGTATCCGGCAAAGACTCAAAAATTTGTTGATGGCTGGGACGTCGCTGAGATTGGGTGCGGATTCAGCCATGAAACTTCCTCTGGCGGTTCGACAAAAACGGCGGATCAATCCCCTTAATACACGGCACGGCGGGCGAGGGCAAGCGGATCGGGGCCTTCGCTCATATCCAGTAAGCCCCGCGCGTCATCGCCAATGACACCAGCGACATCAGCCCCTTCACCGGTGCCGGCAGGTCCGCGCCGCCGGCCTCGAGCGCGGTTTCCCTGTGCCGCAGCTCGTCGCTGCGCATCTGATCGAGGATGGCCCGGCTGCGGAGATCCCCGGATGGCAGGCGCGCGAGATGGTCGTCCAGGTGGCGGGCGACCTGCCGCTCGGTTTCGGCGACGAATCCAAGACTCCAGCGATCGCCGATCAGACCGGCGCCGGCGCCGATGAGGTATGAGCCGGCATACCACAGGGGATTGAGCAGGCTGGGCCGGCTGCCCAGTTGCTCGAGCCGTTCCTCGCACCAGGCGAGATGGTCGGTCTCTTCCCTGGCGGCTTCGTCCATGGCCTCGCGGACCTGCTCGAGACGGGCGGTGGCGGCTTGTCCCCGATAAAGGCCCTGAGCAGCGACTTCGCCAGCGTGATTGACCCGCATCAGCCCGGCCACATGACGTCGCTCGCCGGGATCGTCTACGGCCTCGTCCAGCTCGCGACCGGGCGTTTCCCTCGCGGGCCCCGCTGCCGGCGAAAACACCGTGCGAAGCGCCTCGTCGGCGCCGGCGATCAGTCGATCCAGCGGGCTGTAGCGTCGATCCATGGGCACGATTATAGCAACGGAGCGCGCCAATCCCCGGTTGCCGGAGCGCTCATTCGGGGGGGATCAGCGCCCGGGCGACCAGCTCGGCCGCATGCAGCACCCATGGCCGGCCAGGCCGGTCACGTCGGCTACGGCCGAGGCCGCCTTCCAGGCCACTACCCAGGTCGCTACCCAGGCCACCGGCAAGATGCAGCGCGCAGCCGATATTGGTGGTCACCACGAGATCCGGCTGGATATCGCCCAGCTGTTCCAGCAGGGGCTCGAGCAGCGCATCCGACTGGCGCCCACGGCTCAGGAAATGATGACCCGCGGCGCCACAACAGCCGTATCCGGGATCCAGCGTATGGACCTCCAGTTCCGGGATTCGGGCCAGCAGTTCGACGGTGGCGTCCGACGAGCCCGTTACGTGTCGAGCCGTGCAGGGCAGATGCAGAGCGACCCGGGCGGGCACAGACCTCGCGGGCCTGAGGTCCGGGTCCCAGGCACGCAGCAGGAAACCCGTGATGTCCTCCACCCGCACTCGCAGCGCGTCCCCGTCGCCGGGTGCGAGACGCCCGTAATCCAGCAGGGTGGCGGTACAGCCGGTGGCCATCGAAAGGATCGGCGTGTCGTCGATGCCGAAGGCGCGGCAGTTGCGGGCCGCAAGACCAGCTGCCCTTCCGTTGCGGCCGGCGTGCTGGTCCAGGGCGCCACAACAACCCTGGCCGCGAGGGATCTGAACCCGGTAACCCAGCCTCGCCAGCAATTGGGCGACGATGATCTGAGCGCCGCGGTCCATGGCACGGCTGACGCACCCGGTGAACAGCTTGACCCGGCCGAGGGGTTCCCCATCGGGTTCATAAATTTCCTGCAGACGCCCGCTCCGGTGGGGCTGAGGCATCCGCCGGAGACTGCGCCCGAGCCAGCCGGCGTCAGGCCGGCCGCTCCCGCGGGCAAACAACCCGGTTCGTCTGAGCGTAGTCAGACCCGCCAGCGACCAGGCGGTCAGTCCCGGATGGCGGGCCAGGCTCTCCAGCAAGCGCGGAGACCTGTCAGGCACCAGGCCGCGACCGGCGTCGAGCAGCCGGCCATAGGGCACCGAAGCCGGGCACACGGCCTCGCAGGCGCGGCAGCCGACGCAGTTCTCCAGATGCTCGAGCAACGCGCCTTCAGCCTCGAGCCGGCCGCTGACGAGTCCTTGCATCAGCGCGATCCGGCCCCGCGGTGACTCCCCCTCCAGACCCGTCAGTCGATAGGTCGGGCAGTGGGGCAGACACAGGCCGCACTTGACGCAGCGGTCGGCCAGGGCGATCGGGAACCCGGCGCCGGCGTCATTGTCAACGGTTGTGGCCGGCGGGGCGGTATCCGTGGGACTGGGCATGGGCGTGCGGCACCGGGAGACTGGATTTGATATTCTAGCGCGCTTTGAGCGCGCCGAGAGCCGGGGAACCAGTGCGCCGGATCCCATTGATCTGGCCCATTGATGTCGCCGTTTCACTGGCCGATTCATCTGGCCAATCAATCTGGCCGACATGTCGAAGACATATCCGATTCTAGCTTCCGAGGGAGTTACAGAGACAATGAGCAGACTGACAATCTGGCGCGGTTTTCCCGAATTGACCCGCGCCCTGCAGGCCGCCACCGTGGCGGGCGTGGTGGCCCTGACATCGGGGCCTGCCCTCGCCGAGAGCGCTGCCGCCCAGATAGATTTCGGCGCAGCGGGCAAGAAGGAAGAGACGGGCTGGGCCGGCGCGGTCAGCTTCGGATACTCCCAGCGCAGCGGTAACTCGGACAACTCCTCGGTCAGCGGCGAGTTCACCTGGTCGTACCAGACCGCGGGAGCGTGGTTGTACGACGGCCGCTTTTTCGCCATGGGCAAGACCGAGAATAAGGTCACCACCGACGAGCGCTACGCGGCGTCGGCCGCGGCCAAGTGGTTCATGAACGATATCAGTTACCTCGTCGGCCGTGGCGTGTTCCGGAAGGACAATTTCGCCGGCGTCAGACAAGAATATCTGGGCACCGCCGGTTATGGTCGCATCCTGTTCGAGACGGACCGGCAGCACCTCACAGGCGAAGTCGGCGGCGGTGTCCGCAACAGCGAACAACAGGACGGTAGCAGCGATACCAACCCGATCGCTTACGGCGGCCTGAAGTATGGACTCAAGCTCTCCGAAAATGCCGACTTCGGCCAGTTGCTGACCATCGAGTCGGGCTCCGACAACACGGTCTTCTCCAGTCTGACCGAGCTGCGTGCCGGCATCCTCGGGGCCATCGCTGGCAAGGCCAGTTTCGAGATACGTCGCAACAGCGAGGTGTCCCCGGGCACCGATAAAACCGACTACTTCACCGTCGTCGGCCTCGAGTACAGCTTCTGATCGGTCCCCCCTGCGCCCAGTCCCATGAGTTTCTACAGACGCCACGTCTTCTTCTGTACCAATCTCCGGGAGGATGGCCGCCAGTGCTGTCAG
>CBDTYJ010000239.1:0-4339 GCA_965364575.1 uncultured Gammaproteobacteria bacterium | reverse complement strand
TCATCGAGGCCATGGACCGGCCCGCCGAGAAGGTCAAACCCTGGTATGAATACCGAAGGATCTTCCTGACCGAGAAGCGGATCGAGGCGGGCGTGGCCTTCTGGGACACCCACAGGGCGATGCTGGATCGGATCAGCGCCGAGACCGGCGTACCGCCTGAGATCATCATCGGCATCCTCGGCGTCGAGACCTTCTACGGCCGCATCACGGGTTCCTACCGGGTGCTGGACGCGCTCGCGACGATCGCCTTCGAATATCCGAAGCGCAGCGCTTTCTTCACCCGCGAACTGGAGGAGTTCCTGCTGCTCAGCCGGGAGCAGGACATCGATCCCCTGAGCGCGACCGGCTCCTACGCCGGCGCCATGGGCAGCCCGCAGTTCATCTCGAGCAGCTATCGCGCCTACGCGACCGACGGCGATGGCGACGGACGTGTGGACCTGTGGAACAGCTGGGCCGACATCTTTGCCAGCGTCGCTAACTACTTCAAGGCGCACCGCTGGCAGCCCGGCGAGCCGGTTGTGACCCGGGCCAACGGCTCGGTACCGGCCACGAGTGTGACTGCTCGGCCACGCCTGGATCAGACCCTGGAGGGCCTGGAGGCAGCCGGGGTCGACTTCGACCGCAGCGGCGCCACCGGCGACAAGGCCATGCTGTTCGAGCTGGAACAGGAGAGCGGTCCGGAATACTGGGTCGGCTTCCAGAACTTCTATGTCATCACCCGCTACAACCGCAGCAACATGTACGCCATGGCGGTCCACCAGCTCGGCACCGAAGTCGCGGCGAGGATGAACGGCGGTGACGAACCGGGCTGAAGGGCGCTGGCTTTGGGCCGCGCTGGCGCTGGTGCTGGTGGCCGGCTGCGGCCGGCCAGTGAAGACCGACCGGGCACCGTCGCGGCCGCCGGACGTCTCACGGGTGCCGGACGCGGTGCCGCGCCACGAACCGCGCAGCAACCGTGGCAATCCTGATTCCTATGAGGTGTTCGGCCGTCGTTATTACGTGATGGAATCCGGCCGCGGCCATGTGGAGCGCGGCGTCGCCTCCTGGTATGGGGAAAAATTTCACGGGCGGCTGACCTCAAGCGGCGAACCTTATGACATGTACGTCATGACCGCCGCCCACAAGACGCTGCCGTTGCCCAGTTATGCAAGGGTCACCAACCTGGCCAACGGGCGCAGCGTGGTGGTCAAGATCAACGACCGCGGCCCCTTCGTCGATAACCGCATCGTCGATCTCTCCTACGCGGCTGCTGCCCGCCTGGATATGCTGCGGTCCGGGACGGCCATGGTGGAGCTGCGGGTCGTCGAACCCGGCGGCGACGCCTTCGGACGGACACACACACCGACGCCCGCACCGGCCCCACCCGCCGCCCCACCGGAGACCGGCGGGCAGGTCTATGTCCAGGTCGGTGCCTTCGGCGAGGACCGCAATGCCCGCAACCTTGCCGAGCGCATGCGCCGCCAGGGGGTGGAGGACGTGGTGGTGCGGGAAGACCGGTCCGCGGGCATCTACCGGGTGCGTGTCGGACCGGTTTCCAGCGTCGAGTACTTCGACTGGGTCGTGGCCCAGGCGGCGGCCCTGGGTATCGAAGACGCCCATATGGCCACCGAGTAGGCCGCTACTTTTCCCGCCGCCGAGACGTTAGACTTGGCGACCTCGCGACCGTTTTGACTTAATTCAAAGATCCCCTGGAGACGATGCCAAGCAAGCGAAGCCCGGGCGCCCTGCTATTCACTCTGTGTGCCCTGTGCACCCTGTGCGCACTCCCCGCCCTTGGTGCCACGCTGCCGCCCGTACCGGCGGCACCGGACGTGAAGGCCAAGAACTTCCTGCTGGTGGACTTCCACAGCAACGAGGAGCTGGCGGCCCGGGAACCCGACGTCCCCATCGAGCCGGCCAGCATCACCAAGGTGATGACCGCCTATGTGATTTTCCGGGAACTGGCGGCGGGGAATATCGCCCTGCAGGACACGGTCACCATCAGCGACCACGCCTGGCGCAAGAGCATGGGCACCTCGCGCATGTTCCTGGAACCGCGCACCCAGGTGACCGTCGAGCAACTGTTGCAGGGGATGATCATCCAGTCCGGTAACGACGCCAGCATCGCCCTGGCTGAACACGTGGCCGGCACCGAAGAGACCTTCGCCGCGTTGATGAACGCCTATGCGGCGGAGCTTGGGCTGGAGAACTCCAACTGGCTGAACAGCACCGGCCTGCCCGAGGAGGGCCACTACACGACGGCCCGGGATCTGGTGCGCCTGGCGCGGGCGGTCATCAGCGAGTTCCCGGACTACTACGCCTGGTATTCGCAGCCCTCCTACACCTACAACGGCATCTCCCAGCCCAACCGCAACCGGCTGCTCAGCGACGGCTCGGGCGTCGACGGCATGAAGACAGGCTGGACGGACAGCGCCGGGTATTGTCTGCTGACGTCTGCCCAACGGGACGGGCGGCGACTGATCTCGGTCGTCCTCAACAGTCCCAGCGGACGGGCCCGGGTTGCGGCCAGCAAGGCTCTGCTCAATTACGGTTTCCGGTTTTTCGAGACCCATCTTCTCTACGGCGCCGGGGAGGAAATCACTCGGCAGCGCGTGTGGAAGGGGAGCATCGAGGAAGTGGGCGTCGGGCTCAAACAGGACCTGTTCCTGACGGTCGCCCGCGGCCGTTACGAGGATCTGTCCGCCGCCATGGAGATCGAGACGCCGTTGATGGCGCCGATCGGCTCGGAGCAGGCCGTGGGCAGCATCACGGTATCCCTGGACGGAGAACCGGTGGCTGAACGACCCCTGTTTCCCCTGGCGAGCGTGGACGAAGGCAGTCTCTGGCAGCGATTCTCCGACAGCGTCCTGATGTGGTTCGAGTGATGGATCGGTGAGGCCGGATCGATGAGCGAGAGTGACACGCTGCTGGAGTTCCCCTGCGATTTTCCGCTCAAGGTGGTGGGCCGCTCGGGTGCGGATTTCGAGGCGCTGGTCACGGAGATCGTCGTGCGCCATGCAGGCCCGCTGGACGCGGGCCATGTCCGGGATCGCCCCAGCCGAGACGGCAAGTTCGTCGCCCTGACCTGCCTGATCCGGGCCGAGAGCAAGGCGCAGCTGGACGGTCTCTACGAGGAACTGAGCCGGCATCCCGACGTCCTGATGGTGCTGTGACCGGGACCCTGCCCGTACCCTGGATCCGGGATCTCGGCCGGGCGGAATACGAGCCCACCTGGCGGCGGATGCAGCGGTTTACCGACACGCGCGGGGCCGGGACTCCGGACGAAGTCTGGTTTCTCGAACATCCGCCGGTGTTCACCCTGGGGATGAACGCCAGCGCCGAGCACGTGCTCGCGCCAGGCGAGATCCCGCTCATAGATATCGACCGGGGCGGGCAGGTCACCTATCACGGACCGGGGCAGCTGGTGGTCTATCCCCTGCTCGATCTGGACCGGCTGGGGCTCACCGTGCGTGAACTGGTGTGCGCGCTGGAACAGGCCATCATCGACACCGCCGCCAGCTGGGATATCGAGGCCTATGGCCGCCGCGATGCACCCGGGGTCTACGTGGATGGCCGCAAACTCGCCAGCCTCGGCCTGCGTATCCGCCGCAACTGCTGTTACCACGGTCTCGCCTTCAACGTCGATATGGATCTGGAACCTTTCGGCCGCATCAATCCCTGCGGCTTCAGGGGCCTGGAGGTGACCCGGCTCGCAGATCTGGGGGTGTCGGCGACGGTAGCGGAAGTGGCCACGCGTCTGCGGCCGCGCCTGCTCACCGCACTCGGCCTGCCCGACTCGGAGTTCAGCGCCGCGGGTTAAGTCGCGACCGCCCTTCGCAGGGCCTCGAGCCGCGTGACCGTCCCGACGTCCCGCCATTCCCCCTCCCATAGCTCGCCGCTGACCTGTCCCCTGGCCATGGCGTCCGTCAACAGCGGGGCCAGGGGGAATCGACCCGGTACACAATCGGCAAACAGGCCGGCGCGGAAGAGACCGATGCCGCTGTAGGTCAGACGCCGGCCGGGCGGTGCGACCGCCAGCCGGCCGTGACGCAGGCAGAAGTCTCCGGCCGGATGGTGATCCGGATTGGGCACCATCACTAGATGGGCAAGGCTGCCCTCGGGCATGGTCAGGCGGGTCAGGTCAAAATCGGTCCACACATCACCGTTCACCACCAGGAAAGGCCCGTCCCCGAGCCAGGGCAGGGCCCGGAAGATGCCGCCGCCGGTTTCCAGCGGCGGCTCCCCCTCCTCGGAAAAGTACAGACGCAGGCCCCAGCGCCGGCCGTCGCCGAGAGCCGCCACCAGGGTGTCGGCCAGCCAGCTGACATTGATCACCACGTGCCCGAATCCGGCCGCCGCC
>CBDTYJ010000238.1:0-4344 GCA_965364575.1 uncultured Gammaproteobacteria bacterium | reverse complement strand
GCGGGCGGGCCGGGTGACCATCTGCGGCGCTACGCCACCGCAGCGCGTTGGTCGGACCCCGGCTCACAGGCGCTCTCTGCCACGAGGTCTCTGAGAGTCAGGTCGCCGAGTTGCTGGTAGGTCCGACCCTCGATTTCATCGAGCAGCTCCTCGGCCGCGGGCTGTGCCAGAGACAGGGTCGCCGTCCCGGCGGAGGATTCCCGGATCGCCCGCAACAGATCGGCCACGCGGATCGTGGCGAGATCCCGCGCCGGCAATAAGCCGCCGTGCTCCTCGTATTCGACCAGGCCGCCCCTGTTCAGCGCCAGGACGACATTCTCCAGCGCATCCGCGGGCACGCCCATGGCATCGGCCAGATCGTCCAGCGTCGGTGGCGGCGGTCCGTCCATGAACTGGCGCCCAACCCGCATCATCAGATCCAGGGCCAGGGCTTCCCGGCGCCGTCCGCGCACCTCGATCTTCTGCCGCCCCATTCTCAGGGCCTGTGGATGCTGGAAATAGAACGCGATCTGGGCGCCGAGCAGCAGGATAAGCCAGTTGATATAGAGCCAGATCAGGGCAATGATCACGATCGCGAAGCTGGAGTAGATGGCCGCATACTTGGTAGAGCCGACCACGAACGCAGCGAAGACCTTGCCGGCCGTGGCCCACAGTATGCCGGCGCTGGTGCCGCCGACCACCGCGGCCAGCACTCTGACCCGGGTGTTGATGACGAACACATAGATGAAGGCGAAGACGAAGGAGACCAGGACGATGGGCAGCAGCTTGCCGGCCAGCAGCAGGCCGCTGCCAAAGGGCTCGATCGCGCTCAATCTCTGAACCAGCGCGTGGGATGAGATCGAAGCGATCATGCCCATGGCGGCGAACATGAGCACCGGCCCGATCAGCAGCACACTGAGGTAGTCGCTGAATCGTCGGGCGAGGGATCGGGGGTGCTTGACCTGCCAGATCCAGTTCACGCTATTCTCGACTTTCTGCACCATGGTGATGACGGTGTAGACCAGCAGCGCAAGACCGATGCCGCCCAGCACCCGGCCCTGGACGTTGTCGACAAACCCGATCACCTGGTCGGTCAGCTCGATGCCTTTCGGTCCCAGGGGCTCCAGGGCCGTATACAACACCGGCTGCAATTCCCGGTGGAAACCGAAACCCTTGAGCACCGAGAAACTGAATGCGATGAGCGGCACGATCGACAGCAGCGTGGTGTAGACCAGGCTCATCGCGCGCAGTGTCAGCTGCCCGGTCGCGATATCCCGCCCCAGCGCGTAGATCGCGCGCATCAGGCCCAGAAGCAGCCGGCCCGGCCCATCTTTCAGGGACGGCGGCGGTTCCCAAAGGAACCGTTCCACAATCTTACGCAGCGAGTCTTGCATGCCGTCGCTCTATGCCTCCCAGCAGCTTAAAGCCTTGCAGAACTGGCCATGACTGGCAAGGAAGCAGCCGTCGCTCCGGCGAAGTGGTAGCCGGGCGCAACGCCGCAGATCAGGGTCTGAGAGGTAGGACATCTTTAAGGCACAGTCTTTCCGGCCGAGGGCGTCAGCCAGATCAAGCGGCGCATCAATCGCCGGGTTGCCCGGTGATCAGCCGCAGGGCTTCGCGATATTTCTCCGCCGTGCGGTCGATGATCTCCTGCGGCAACCGCGGTCCCGGTGCTTTCTTGTCCCAGTCCAGCGTTTCCAGATAATCCCGCACGAACTGCTTGTCGAAGCTGGGGGGGCTGATGCCGGGCCGATAGGAGCGGGCGGGCCAGAATCTGGAAGAATCCGGCGTGAGAATCTCATCGATCAGGAACAGGCGATCGTCTTCGTCGAGACCGAACTCGAACTTGGTGTCGGCGACGATGATGCCGCGGGTCCGCGCATATTTCGCGGCGGCATCGTATAGAGCGAGCGAGACGTCGCGCACGCGTCTGGCCAGGTCGGTACCGACCAGGGCGGCCGCCTGCTCGAAGCTGATGTTCTCATCGTGCTGGCCCTTGGCGGCCTTGGTCGCCGGCGTGAAGATCGGCTGCGGCAGGTGATCGGCCAGCTGCAGATCCGTGGGTAGCGGGATGCCGCAGACCGCACCGCTCTGCTGATAGTCCTTCCAGCCCGATCCGATGAGGTAGCCGCGTACTACCGCTTCGATCGGCAGCGGCTGAAGGCGGCGGGTGACGACGCTGCGGCTTTCCAGTGGCGCGGGATCGACGCCCGCCGGGAGCACCGAATCGAGACTGTCCTCCAGCAGATGGTTGGGGATGATGTCGCGGGTCCGTTCGAACCAGAAGTTGGAGATCCTGGTGAGTACCTCGCCCTTGCCGGGGATCGGATCCGGCAGCACCACGTCGAAAGCGGACAGCCGGTCACTGGCGACGATCAGCATGCGTCGCTCGTCGATGGCATAGACGTCCCGGACTTTGCCCTGATGGATCAGCTCGAGGCCCGGGATGCGGGATTCGAAGACGGTGCTCACGGTCGTCTCGGTGGCGTTGTCATCGCCGGCAGGGTAGTCAGAGGCCGCCGGGGCTGCTGTCGAGCGGTGGCGACGGCTCGACCTGGCGCGGGAAGTTGTCGGGATCCCCGAGCAGCTCGGCGAAGCGCCGGGTGGCATCTTCGTTGGTCCCCAGGTCCCAGGCTTCGGCCGCCTTCCGCCCTTCGCCGCGGATCCTGAGCGCTGCCTCGTCGGAGGCGCGGTAGAGCATCTTCAGGGTGCCGATCACTTCCTCCCGATTGCTGCCCTCGAAGGTCATCAGGGCGTGGCCCATGGCGTTGACGCGCGCGTCTTCGTCGAGCGGCTGCGGCAGCGACGCGTGCTGGCTGATGCTCTCCAGGGCGCCGAACACATAGTGCAGAAAATAGGTGTGCATGACGGGATCCTCGAAGTGTTCGCCACCGGCGGCCTTGGCGGAAAACTCTCCGAACAGCAGCGTCTGGCGTGCAGCGATGGCGATAGCCTCCAGGCGCGGATCCTCTGTGCCCGAATTGTCCTGTCCTGATACCATGCGGGCGACCCTCCCCGTCGAATTAACCCGGCCAGACCACTGGACTGGCTGCGGAAGCCAGGAAACCCGACATTCTTGCAGCAGCGATGAGTCTCCGTCAATTCCCGCCCCGGACCGCGGCCAGGCCCCCGGCCCGAACCCGCCCCGCCCGTGCCCGCAGCGTCTATGGGCTGGGGCGGTAAGCTCATCGGCGCCGCGGTAGGCGCAATGGCGGGCGGGCCCGTGGGCGCGCTGCTGGGCGCCTTGCTCGGCCACCAGTTCGACCGCGGGTTCGGCGAAACGGGCCGGCGGCCCTCGCCCGAAGTGCAGGATGCCTTCTTCTCGGCAACCTTCGCCGTAATGGGACATATCGCCAAGGCGGATGGGCGGGTGTCGGAGGACGAAATCCGCTCCGCGCGCTCGGTCATGCATCACATGCAGCTGCGGCCGGAACAGGTGACGGAGGCGATCCGGCTGTTCAATGAGGGCAAGCGCCCGGACTATCCGATCGCGGATGCGCTGGCGCGGTTGGCCAGGCTCGGCGGGGGAAGCCACAACCTGGGCCGGGCATTTGTCGAGATCCAGATGCAGGCCATGCTTTCGGCCGGACCGGTGCATCCGGCGGCCCGAGGGGTGTTGTGGGAGGTGGCGAGACAGCTCGGCGTCGGCCGAGTCGAGCTGGCCCAGATCGAGGCCCTGATCCGGCTGCAAACCGCGCGGGCGCAGCGGCCGGCGGAGCGGCGTAGCGGCAGCCGGGTGGCGGAGAGTTACAAAGTGCTGGGTGTGGACCCCACAGCCAGCGACCGGGAGGTCAAGACAGCATATCGCCGCCTGATGAACCAGCATCATCCGGACAAGCTGCGGGCCCGGGGCATGCCCGATTCGATGATCCCGGTGGCTGAAGAAAAGACCCGGGAGATCCGTGCCGCTTACGACACCATCCGCGAGACCCGGGGCACGCGTTGACAGCCTGCTGCAGGGCGCGCGGCCTTGGGGTAGAGTTGGCGGCCTCGCCTGCGACCCGGAGATAGCATGAAAGACCGTCTCATCGCTCCCTCAATCCTGTCCGCGGACCTGGCGCGCCTGGGCCAGGATGTGGACGCGGTGCTCCAGGCCGGCGCCGACATCGTCCACTTCGACGTCATGGACAATCACTATGTACCGAATCTCACTTTCGGCCCCGCGGTGTGCAAGGCACTGAAGGACTATGGCATCCAGGCGCCGCTGGACGTGCACCTGATGGTGAGCCCGGTGGACCGTCTGATCGAGGATTTCGCTGCGGCGGGCGCCAGTTACATCACCTTCCACCCGGAGGCCAGCGACCACGTGGACCGCAGTCTGCAGCTGATCCGGGACTGCGGCTGCAAGGCCGGTCTGGTGTTCAA
>CBDTYJ010000237.1:0-4348 GCA_965364575.1 uncultured Gammaproteobacteria bacterium | reverse complement strand
GCCGCATCGGTTAGCATAGGCGTCCCGTCGACGGGTCCGTCATGTTCCGCAAGAAAGACAAACCAGGCACAGAACCGTCCGCTTCCGGGCAGGATTCCGGCGAGACGCAGGCACCGGAAAAGCGCGCCGGCTTCTTCCGCCGTCTGCGCCAGCGCCTCAACCAGGGCGAGTCCTTCCTCACCTACGACCTGGCCCACCTGCTCCCGGGCGGCAAACCCGACGAGGCGTTCCTGGAGGAGATGGAGACCCGCCTGTTGTCCGGTGACGTGGGGGTGGAAGCCACCTCCCGGATCATGGAGGGCCTCGACCGCAAGCTGTGGCGGGATGAACTGAAAGACACCCGCACGGTAATGGAGACCATGCGCGAGACCATGCTCGGCATCCTCGGGCCCTGCGAGGCGCCGCTGCAGATCCCCGATGTACCGCGACCCTTCGTGATCCTGATGGTGGGCGTCAACGGCTCCGGCAAGACCACCACGATCGGCAAGCTGGCGCGCCGATTCAAAGACCAGGGGCTGAAGGTGATGCTGGCGGCCGGGGACACGTTCCGCGCCGCCGCGGTGGAGCAGATCCAGGTCTGGGGGCAGCGCAACGAGGTGCCGGTCATCGCCCAGCAGACCGGCGCCGATCCGGCCGCGGTGATGTTCGATGCCCTGGAGGCGGCCAGGGCCCGGGAGATCGACGTGCTGATCGCCGATACCGCCGGCCGGCTCCATACCCAGGAGAACCTGATGGAGGAGCTGAAGAAGATCAAACGGGTCATGGGCAAGGTCGATGCCAGCGCTCCCCACGAGACCCTGCTGGTGCTGGACGCCAGCCTCGGTCAGAACGCCCTGGTCCAGGCCAGCCGCTTCCATGAGGCCATCGGTCTGACCGGGCTGGTCATGAGCAAGCTGGACGGCACCGCCAAGGGCGGCGTGCTGCTGGCAGTGGCGGAGAGTCTCGGCATACCGATCCGCTATCTCGGGATCGGCGAAGCGGCCGAGGATCTGGACGAATTCCGCGCGGCCCCCTTCGTCGACGCATTGCTGGCCGAGGGGCGGGCGCAGGAAGCAGGCCCGGCGTGATCCGCTTCGAGCAGGTCTACAAGCGTTATCCCGGCGGCCGCGAGGCCCTCTCCGGCGTCGATCTGCAGGTGGATGCGGGCGAGATGGTCTTCCTCACCGGGCGCTCCGGCGCCGGCAAGAGCACGCTGCTCAAGATCATCGGCCTGCTCGAGCGGGCGACCATGGGCCAGGTGCTGGTCAACGGTCGCAACACCGCCGGGATCGGTCGCCGTCAGATACCGGCGTTCCGGCGCCAGATCGGCATGGTGTTTCAGGATCACAAGCTGCTCAACGATCGCAGCGTGTTCGACAACGTGGCCCTGCCGCTGATCATCACCGGTGTGCCCGCGACCGATATCGGCAAACGGGTGCGCGCGGCCCTGGACCAGGTGGGGCTGCTCAAGGCCGAGCGTGTCCGCCCCATGACCTTGTCCACCGGCGAACAGCAGCGGGTCGGCATCGCCCGGGCGGTGGTCTCAAGACCGCCGTTGCTGATCGCCGACGAACCCACCGGTAACCTGGACCCGGAACTGTCGCTGGAGATCATGCGGCTGTTCACCCGCTTCAACGACGTGGGCGTGACCGTGGTGATCGCCAGCCACGATCTCGGGCTGATCGAGCACCTGGGTCATCGTCAGATCGCGCTGACGGACGGACGGCTGAACGGAGACACCGGTGGCGCGTAAGCCCATGGCGCAGCGCAAGAGCCGGCCAGCGCCGGCCACGCCGAAACGCAAACCGGCCAGGCCGTCCCGCCGCCGGAGCAGGGAGACATCAGGAAGCGGCTCGCTCTCCGCTCATGGTAGCCATCACCTGCGGGAGCTGGTGGGCAGCCTCGGCCGGCTGACTGCGCAACCGCTGTCCGCCCTGATGACCATCGCGGTGATCGCCATCGCCCTGGCGCTGCCCGCCGGGCTGCAGCTGATGGTCGCCAATGGCAGGGCCCTGAGTGGTCAGTGGGACGGCGCCATCGAGATCGCCGTCTATCTGCGCCAGGACGTGACCGCGGCCGCCGCGGGCGAACTGGCCGAATCGCTACGGGAAGACCCGGCCGTGTCCGACGTCGAACTGATCCCGGCCGATCAGGCGCTGGCCGAATTCCGCGAGTCGTCCGGTTTCGGCGCCGCCCTGGACGCCCTGACCGAGAATCCCCTGCCGAACCTGCTGTTGATCAAGCCTGCCGCGGGGCAGGACTCGGCGGCAGCGGTCGCGTCCCTGTCCGATCGCCTGCAGGATGAGTTGCCGGCGGATATCGTCCAGGCGGATACGGAGTGGGTGGCGCGCTTCCACGCCATGCTCGACGTGGTGCGTCGGGTGGTGGCGCTGGCCGGCGCCATGCTGGCTCTGGGCGTGGTCCTGATCGTCGGCAATACCATCCGTCTGGACATCCAGAATCGCCGTGACGAGATCGAGGTGGCCAAGCTGATCGGCGCCACCGACGGCTTTATCCGCCGGCCGTTCCTCTACTCCGGATTCTGGTACGGCCTGTTCGGTGGATTGTCTGCTCTGGGCCTGATCCTGCTCTCCCTGCTGGCCCTGGAAGAGCCGGTGCGGCGGGTAGCCGGCCTCTACGGCAGCGGCTTCCGGCTGGAGGGTCCGGGCCTGGCCGGCGCGGGGGTGATCGCGGGGGCCGGGGCGGTCCTGGGATGGCTGGGATCCTGGATCTCCGCGACCCGGAACATGCGCCGGATCGAGCCCGGAAACTAGATTTAACCGTCTGTTTCTACTATATATTTAGTATCCTTCAGGGGCGGAACTTCGCGGCCTGTTAGCACTCTAATGGTCGGACTGCTAAAATCTCGCCACCCCAGGAGACGAACGTCTATATGAAGGATCTGATACCAGCTCGCAGCCACGATCTCGTGCTTGCCGGACCGGTCGGCAGCGTGGAGGCCTATATCCAGGCCGTGTCCACCATCCCGATCCTCAGCCGCGACGAGGAGGTGGCGCTGGCGACCCGATTCCGCGAGGAGAACGATCTGGATGCCGCCCGGCAGCTGGTGATCTCCCATCTGCGTTTCGTGGTCCACATCGCCCGCAGCTACAACGGCTACGGGCTGCAGCTGGGCGATCTGATCCAGGAAGGCAACATCGGCCTGATGAAGGCGGTCAAGCGCTTCGATCCGGAAGTGGGCGTTCGGCTGGTGTCCTTCGCCGTGCACTGGATCCGGGCCGAAATCCACGAGTTCGTGCTGCGCAACTGGCGGGTGGTCAAGGTCGCCACCACCAAGGCCCAGCGGAAGTTGTTCTTCAACCTGCGCAAGGCAAAGAAGCGGCTGGGCTGGCTGAGTGCGGAAGAGACCCGGGCGGTGGCCGAGGACCTGGGTGTCAGCGCCAGTGAAGTCAACGAGATGGAGATGCGGCTGTCCATGCGGGACGTGGCCTTCGACCCGGCGCCGGATGCCGGGGACGAGGACCGCGCCAGCTACACGCCGGCCGCATATCTGCAGAGCGCCGAGATGGATCCGGCCACGGCCGTCGAAGACCAGGATTGGGAGGAGAGCGCCAGCGAGCGCCTCGCCGAGGCGATGGAACAGCTGGACGACCGCAGCCGTCAGATCCTGTCGGCCCGGTGGCTGACGGAAGAGAAACGCACGCTCCAGGACCTGGCCGACGAATACGGCGTCTCCGCGGAGCGGATCCGGCAGCTCGAAGCCAATGCCATCAAGAAACTGCGCGGTATGGTGGCGGCCTGACCCGGGACCGGAACGAAGGCATGCGGCTTCGAGACACGGCCCCGCGGGGCCGTGTTTGCGTTTACCTGCCGTTTGAGCGGAGCCCGGACCACAGCCAGACACCGGTCACCGCCAGCACCAGCAGCAGGACGGCGGCCACGTCCATTAACCAGGGACCGTAGCGGCCGAAGATACGGCCGCTGTGCAGGTCCAGAAGGACCCGCTCCAGGGTCAGGATATTGGACAGGTAATCGCTGCGCAGGGTGGCGAGCACGGCCTGGTCGGGGGGCGCAGGCTGCGGCCATCGGAGTCCGGTCGACTCACGGTCAGAAAGTTCCCAGGCGAGAAGCTGGGTGTCGGCCCGGTAGATGCCCGCAGGCGTGCGGACGACCACCCGGCCGTCGGCGTCCGCGCCGACCGCCCGGATCCCGGCAGGGATGCCGTCCTCGCGCCGCAGCCGCTCGACCCGGTCACCGTCAGCGGTCAGCACCAGCAGGTCTCCGTCCAGGGCGACGATGACCAGCCCGCCGGTGGAGACGGCGCCGCTCAGCGCGCCGACGTCCTGCTCGACAGCGCGGGTGTCGAGATAGAGACGATCCCCGAGCTGAGTGACGATGCGCTGATCGA
>CBDTYJ010000236.1:0-4356 GCA_965364575.1 uncultured Gammaproteobacteria bacterium | reverse complement strand
GTCTCGGGTTGCGTCAAGATCAAAAAGGACAAGTTCATGCGCTGGAAGGCGATGGACAGCGACGATAATCCGGTCAACTTCAAACTCGTCTTCAGCCCATTCGAGGGTGAACCGAAAGAATCCAAGGACGGCTGTTCCAGACACAAGATCAGGAACGACACGCCGGCAGCGGAATACAAGTACACGGTCGTGATTACGGACGGCGAATGCGCGGGCAGATTCAAGGACCCCCGGATCAAGGTCGAGGATTGATCGCGCCCGGACCTGGAACGCGGGATCCCGCGGGCACGGCCGCGCATCGGCTAACCGCCGACTCCGGCATGATGATCCGTCCGCCCCAGCCCGGTGGCCGGGAACCCCGCCAGACTTCTCGTCGAATGAAGCGGCACGGCCAGCCCCCACGGCTCAGCTCTATTCGGGCCTGAACGAGAAAAGGGGCCTGCCGGATGGCAGGCCCCTGCGCTCGTCATTTAGGACAGGTCCTTGGCCGATCGGCCGGACGCCATCCAGAATAACTAGATTTCCCGGTCCACCTCGTCGGCGATGCCGTCGAGATCGTCGTCCTCGACTTCGACCAGTTCGCCGGCAGCCGGCACGCCCTCGTCGTACTCGGTGTTGGCATCGAGTCCGAAGCGGATATCGAGCACCGTGATGGCCACATCGGGCTCGACCGCGTCGGCCGGCGCCTGGATCTCGTAGCGGGAGTTGTCCTCTCGCTCGAGGCGGGTCGCCACCAGATCACCGGCGTCATTGCGATAGGCCTTGACCTTGGCGAAGCTGCTGCCCGGGTTGAGATCGCTGAGATCGAAGTGGGTGCTGCCGTCGTCGTCGGCGAACAGGGTCCGCTCGTTGATCTCGACCTCTACGGTGCCGGCCAGCGGCGGGAAACGGAAGCTGAGCGTACCTGCCTTGGTCGCATTGGCGGGATCGACACCGCCCACCTGACCGCGGACGATCAGTTCACCGTCGTCGCCTTCGGCGCCTTCGATCTCGATCTCCCGGACCCGCAGTGCACCGCCTTCGTAATCACCCTCTGCTTTGACGAAGCGGCTCTCGGCGCTCTGATCGGCGATGGCATCCCGCAGGCTGGCGGGCTCGTATTGGGTATTGCCGTCGAAGATCAGGGTCACGCCACCGATGCTCCAGGTGCCGTTGTCGAAATCCAGCGCGCCTTCGATTTCGGCCTCGTCGTCGTCCTCGTCGAAGTAATCCTCGTCCTCGATTTCGACCTCTCTGGCGAGCAGGTCGCGGGGCGCGCCGACCGGATCCGGCAGGGTCCCCTCGACCTCCACATACTGGCCGTCCTCGATACCCGAATCGGGGATCTCGGCGCCGGCCGCCAGCGTCACGTTGAGCTGACTGCTATCCGCCAGGATCAGGGCGAAGCTGCTGCCATCGAATCCGGAGACAGTGCCCTTGGCCTCGTACTCGTCGTCGTTGGCGTCTTCTTGCTTGATGTAGGTGGCCAGCAGCATGCCGTCGGTGTAGTAGCCGCTGATCTCTACATGATCACCGTCGTCCAGCGTATCGAAGCCGAAGTTGCGATCGTCCTCGGCCCGGAACACGGTGCGGTTCTCGTCGGCCTGGACCTGCACGCCGAACACGGTGAAATTCTTGATCGTGGCGTCGGTCGGGTCGAGAGCCGTATTTTCCACCGGACCTTCCAGCTCATCGTCATATTCGATGCGGTCGGCTCGGCCCGAGCTGCCGTCACCGGATACGGTGCCCTCGATCCTGACCACCATGCCGACTGACAGGGCGCTGTCGTCGAAGGCCTGCTGATCGTCGACGTCGTAACTGGAATTCGACGTATCGAAGCGGATGCCGTTGACGTAGACGCTGCCGAATCCGGTGACCGGACCCACCACCGTCATCGCGGTGTCAGCCGGCGGCGGATTGACCACCGGGGGCGGATTGTTGGCCGCGGCACCGCCGCCACCACCACCGCCGCAGCCGGCCAGAGCCAGAGTGGATCCCAGTGCTGCTGCCAGTGCAGCCAGTCGTTTCGTATTCATCGTTTCATACCTGTCTTGATGTGAGTGAGCAGTCGTTCCCAGATCGCTGTCGTGAACCTGAGTCGGCATCACTCTATAACAAAAAATCACATATGTGCAAGTTTATCACAAATATAAACTCTCACATCTCCGGTTCTCGCCGCTTGCCGGCCGCTCAAATAGGTTCTAAGCTATTGTTTTACAATATTTTTCTGCCTCCATCCGGTCGGTGTTCAGATCGCCTTCGGCCGTGTATCGGCACACCGGCGATCCGGCCGCCGCCCCTGGTCGATGCGCGCATAAATCGCGTCCCGGAAGACGCAGCGGCGATTTGGTCGTAGACTCCGCGGGTAACTGAAACGGTCAAGATCAAAAAACACTCGCCGACCGATGTCATCCAAACGCTCCCGCCCGCGCGTTAGCAGCACGCTCATCGCGGCCGCCGTGGCCTACCTGGTCTCGGCCTGGCTGGCATGGCGTCTGGCCCCGGCCGCCGTCGAGGCCCTCGGCTGGCCACCCTGGGTTTCCGGTTTCCTGATCGGTCTCGCCCTGGTCGGCGTGCCGCTGATCGTCGCGGCAGGCCGCGTGCTCGGCTCCTCTCGTGGCGACCGGGCCATGGACCATGCCGCCGCGCCCGACGGCGGCCGGGCCGAACCCTCCGTGGCCGTGCTGCCTCTGCAGGACCAGAGCGCGGAGCAGGACATCGCCTATCTCGGCGACGGGCTCGCGGAAGAACTGCAGATCGTGCTGAGCCGGACACCCGGCGTCCGCGTCGCTTCGCGCGAAGCCTGCTTTGTCTACCGGAACCGGAAGATCAATCCCGAGGAAGTGGCTCAACGCCTCGGGGTCGACAACGTCGTCCTCGGCCGCCTCAAACGCAAGGGCGACAAATTGAGGGTGAGCGCCCGATTGGTGGCGGCCGACAGTGGTCGTCGCGTCCTGGCACGGGAATATCTCGAGGCTACCGAGGATATCTTCTCGGTGTTGGTGGACATCACCACCGAACTGGCGGCGGCCCTGGATCTGGTCATCGATCCGGTCGAGCTTCGCCGCCTGTCCAGCCTCGATCCTGGAGCCTACGACCTGTATCTGCGCGGACGCCGCTATTTTCTGGCCGGCGGTCTCGACAACACCGCCCACGCCGTGGCGCTGTTCGCCCGTGCGACCGAGAGCGACCCGGATTTCGTCCGGGCCTGGATCGCGCTGGCCCGCGCTTATGCCTTGCAGACCATCTACTTCGAGGGCAGCGAGGCCGAGCGGGTGCTTGCCCACAAGGCCAGCGAGCGGGCGGTCGAACTGGCACCAGACCGGGGAGAGTGCCATTCGGTCCGTGGTCTGGCTCACCTGGCCAGCGAGGAATACGAGGCTGCGGCGGCGGAATTCGAGCGCGCCATCGAGCTCGACCCGCTGCTCTGGGAAGCCTATTACAACTATGCTCGGGCGGCCTACCACCAGGGCCAGATGGAAAGGGCACTGGAACTGTTCAAGACCGCCATACGGGTCAATCCGGACGACTTCCAGAGTCCGACCCTGGCCGCGCCGGTCCACAAGCACCTGGGAGACGAGGCCGGCTTCGAGGCCTCGGCCGCCGAGGGCGTACGCCGGGCGGAGCGGCATCTGGAGGATTATCCGGAGAATCAGCGCGCCTGGTATCTGGGCGCCGTCGCCCTGCTGTATCTGGGCCAGCGGGATCGCGCTCTGGAATGGGCCGAAAAGTCGCTCGCCATCGATCCCTCCGACCCCGCCATCCGTTACAACATGGGCTGCTTCTACGCCCTGGCCGGTGACAGCGACCGGGCATTCGAGTGTCTCAAAGGTTCCATTACCTCACGCAGTTGGGTCGAGCATGACCCGGATCTGGAACCGATCCGGGACGACCCCCGTTACCAGCAGCTGCTGGAAAGTCTGGAATAGCCGGCGCGGGCGGCCGTTCGTGCCGCTTGCCCCGTGCCCGCCAACGGCCCGCCAGCCGCGGCGGAGTGCACTCCGCATCTGACCCTCAGCATTCACGCAGTCCGATTTAACCGGGCCCTTATGTGACGCCGATCACATTACGTGGGCGCCACGCTGCGGATCCATTCAGCGTGGCTGTGGCTTTGCTCTGATGAAATGTACGAAAGCGACCTTCCGCCACGGGCCCGGCCAGTGCGGATGAACCGGGTCACGACTGTGTGATGAAGGTCGAAGACGATCAAGCGGGTGATCAGTACCATGCGGACGATGTCGGCGGGCTGCAAGGCGACTGCATATCTTGAGCCGTGGCATCTTTTCGGGCCAGGTCGTCTTCAGTGACAGCCTGGGCGAGACCATGTCGATCAACGGCTGGGTCGAACAGGAATAGCGACACCGGATCGCCTGCACC
>CBDTYJ010000235.1:0-4364 GCA_965364575.1 uncultured Gammaproteobacteria bacterium | reverse complement strand
TATCGGGGGCCGGCGGCACCGAACGCGGTACCGCCCAGCCGGCCAACCAGCCGCCAAGACCGGACAGGACCAGGACACCGCCGATCACCGCCCCATCGATCTGCAGGGTGGCGGCCGCCACCAGAGCGGCTGGCAGGCCGATGAGGATAGCGAGTTGCTGGGCCACGGTGAGCAATGCGCTGCCGGCCACCAGTTCGCCGTCGTCCAGATGCTGTCGTACCAGCGTGCCCGACGTCGGTCCGAAGAAGGAGACCTGAAATCCGGCCAGGGCGACCGCAAGCAGCAGCGCCGCGTGCCGGCCCGTGGTCATGGCGTAGGCGCCGGCCACGGCGGTCAGCAGCCCGGCCGTCTGGGTGAGGCGGATCATCAGGCGGCGCTCGATCCGGTCGGCCAACTGTCCGCCCAGCGGCGCGGCAAGCAGCGCCGGCAGCACGAACCAGACTGCGACCTGGCTACGCAGATCGCTGTCGGCCAGGCTACCCGTGGCGGCCGCTGCAAGCAGCAACACACCTCCCAGACGCAGCAGTTCGCTGTTGAGAGAATTGGCCAGCCGGCACAGCCACAGTGGCAGGAACCGTCGTTGGGCGAGCAGCGCGTATTGTGACCCGTCGCTGTCCATGACCTCGCAGTCTGTTACAGATACGGAGTGAATAGCCAGGCGATGGAGTCGCGGATCTGCACCGGCAGGGAGCGGGCGTTGATCTCGTCCAGCGTCACTTCGCGGGAGCGCGCGCGCAGCCCGTCGCAATGATCCGAGAGCTGTCGTGTCAGCTCCGGCTCGATGATCTCCACCCCCAGCTCGAAATTAAGCCGCAGACTGCGGGGATCCATATTGGCAGAGCCGACGACCGCATAATGATGATCGACCAGGAACAATTTGGTGTGCGGGAACGGCCCTGGCTGGTAATAACACTTGACGCCCCACCTAAGCAGCTCCCAGAGCATGTTGCGGTTTGCCCAGTGGGCGACAGGCTGGTTATTCCGCTCCGGGAGAATGACGGTCACGTCCACGCCACGCAGGGCCGCCGCGACCAGCGCGCCGGTCAGCGGCCGCGGGGGCAGGAAATAGGGTGTCACGATGGTGATCCGGCGGCGGGCCAGCGAGACCGCGCCGATAAAGATCGCCGCCAGCTTGAACAGATCCCGTCCCGGTCCGTCGGTGACGGCCCGGCACAGGGCGCCCCCGGGGCCCTTGACCGGATCGAGGAGTTCGGGTGGCGGCTCTCCGGTCGCGTGCTCCCAATCCTCGAAAAAAGCGTGGTCGAGCTGGCGGGTCACTGGCCCTTCGAAGCGGAAGTGGATGTCACGGATCGCGTGACTGCCTGGGTCCCCCGAGGAGACATTGCCCGCAGCGATGTTCATGCCACCGGTGAATCCGAACCGTCCGTCTACGGTCAGGATCTTGCGGTGGTTGCGCAGGTTCAGCTGCAGGGACGGGGGGATCAGCGACGGCGGACCGAAGCGTTCGGCGCGGATGCCATGCTTGCGCAACAGCCTGCTGACGCGAGGCCAACCGTAGTATTCCCCGACCCCGTCCACCAGCACCCGCACGTCTGCACCGCGCTCCGCAGCCGCGGCCAGGGCGTCGACGAAACGCCGGCCGGCGTCGTCGGCGTTGAAGATGTAGCTGCTCAGACAGACACGTTCGCGAGCTTCGCCGATGGCCTCCAGCATGGCCGGATAAGCCTGGTCTCCATCGTGCAGCTCGGTGACCGCATTGTCCTCGGTCAGGGGCCATTGCTGGAGTGAACCGGTCAGCCGCGCCTGCTGCCGCAGCGTCCCGGGCACGCTCTCCGGCAGGGGCGGGGAGCGCCCCACTGCGGGCAGGTGCTTTTCGGTCAGACCCAGGCGCCGGGCCCGGGTGTGGATACGGTTGATGCCGAACAAGACATAGAGGACCGGACCGAGCACCGGAACCAGTAGGCAGACCGCGATCCAGCCCAGCGCCGAACTGGAGTCGCGCACGTTGAGCAGGGCGTGCAGCGCGCTGCCGAACGCCAGCACGGTCGTGATGACGGCGATCGCCGTGTACCAGATGGTCATGCTCAACTCCGGGGTACCCCTGCGTGCGGACAGGACCGCGCCGAGCGTAGCACAGGCTGCGTGCGAGTCTCTGAAGCGGGACGATCACCAGCCTCTGTGCTAGCCTCTGACCGGATACCCAGTCATCGCGGGAGCCTGTACATGGAACTCTGGACCGACCTACTTCTCGGCAGCGATTACGGTCTCGCCAGCCTGATCGTCATCCTGGTGGTGATCGCCATCGGCGGCTACCTGGGGTGGTTTTTCGTCAAGAGATCGAAATGACCGCCGGCTCCGGGGATCCGGGAGGTGCTGGCGCCTCGCTGCGCGGTCTCTATCCGGAGATCGAGCCCTATAACAGCGGCCATCTCCGCGTGTCCGGGGTCCATGAGATCTATTACGAGGAGTGCGGGAATCCCGATGGGGAAGCGGCCGTCTTCATCCACGGCGGCCCCGGCGCCGGCTGCAACGCGCGGGCGCGGCGCTTCTTCGACCCCGACCATTACCGGATCGTATTGCTGGATCAGCGCGGTTGCGGCCGCAGCCGGCCCCATGCCAGCCTGGAAGAGAATACGACCTGGCATCTGTGTGCCGATCTGGAGCGCGTCCGGGAGCACTTGAACATCGAATCCTGGCTGGTGTTCGGCGGCTCCTGGGGCAGCACCCTGGCGCTGGCCTACTCCCAGCATCATCCTCAGGTCGTCAGCGGTCTGATCCTGCGCGGCATCTTCCTCTGCCGACCTGCCGAGATCCGCTGGTTCTATCAGTTCGGGGCCAGCGAGATTTTCCCGGATGTCTGGGAGTCGTATCTCGCGCCGATCCCCGCAGGCGAGCGCGACGATCTCCTGCATGCCTATTACCGGCGGCTCACCGGCGACGATCAGGCGGTGGCCCTGGAAGCCGCGCGGGCCTGGTCAGTGTGGGAGGGCGCCACCAGCTTCTTGCTCCGTGACGAGAAGCACGTAGAACACTCGGGCGAGGCGGATTTCGCGCTGGCGCTGGCCCGCGTCGAGTGTCATTACTTCGTCAACGATGCCTTCATGGGTAACGAGCGCCAGCTGCTGGACGGTGTGGATGCCATCCGCCACATTCCGGCGGTGATCGTCCAGGGCCGTTACGACGTGGTATGCCCCATGCGCAGCGCCTGGGATCTGCATCGGGCCTGGCCGGAAGCCGAGCTGAAGATCACCCCGGACGCGGGCCATTCCGCCTTCGAGCCCGGCAATACCGCCGCCCTGGTCGAGGCGACCGACGCGTTCCGGCATCTCCCGGCTACGGCATAAGGATCGCGGCTGCCGCAGATCGCCATCGGCCGGCGGCTCAGCGCGGGTGTGTAGTCAGGCTGCGGTAGGATTCCACCACCCGCATCTCCGATCCATCGAAATCAACCACCTGCTCCCTCCGCAGGGGCAGGCCGGAATCCACACGAAGCCAGAGGGTGGCCGTGGCTGCGACCGCGCCGTCCACCAAGACGTCGAAATGGAGTGTCTTCGCCGGCACGCCCTCGATCACCGCCGGCTGTCCCGGCCGCAGGTTCCCCGCTTGAACCCAGTCGCGGATACCCCCCGCGGCACGATCCGGTGGGGAACCGGCAGACATGACGGCAAGGTTGTGCAGGAGGCCCATGCGAGTGAATCCCAGCACCAGAGCGTCTCGCATCGCCGGCGGTGTCGGTCCCGCGAACGCGGCGTCGCCATTGCCGCCGCTCATGGCTCCGTCCGTGGAATGGAGGCGGATGGCGGCCTGTTCGCCGGCGAATTTGCCGTCCGCCCGGAGGCTGACATCGGCGGGGCCTCGGATCTCGACCGTCCCCGTAAAATCCGCTTCATAAGCACCGCTGGAGACGATCTCGAAAGCCAGCAGGAAATCGCTATCCAGCAGCCGCTGCTCCATCCGGGCAAATGCCTGCCCGGCATCGCCCGCCAGAACGGGACCTGCGACGAGGGTTCCCAACAGGGCCGCGAATATGCACCGCCCGGCCCGGGCCGCTGTCCCTGAAAAGCTTCTGGCCCGATGATGACGGACCGGCATCGCCCCCTGTCCGATTGTCCGGATCAGAACCGCTTGAGGCAGTTGAGTTCCGTGAAGGCCTGCTGTAAGCGGGCTATCATCGATTGCTCACCGGCCCGCAGCCAGGCGCGCGGGTCGTAATACTTCTTGTTCGGCTTGTCGTCGCCCTCGGGATTGCCGATCTGGCCCTGCAGATAGCCCTCATTCTTCTTGTAATAGTCCATCACCCCTTTCCAGGTGGCCCACTGAGTGTCGGTGTCGATGTTCATCTTCACCACGCCGTAGGAGATGGCTTCCTCGATCTTCTCGGGTTCGGAACCGGATCCGCCGTG
>CBDTYJ010000234.1:0-4382 GCA_965364575.1 uncultured Gammaproteobacteria bacterium | reverse complement strand
CCTAGTGGAGTCTCGATCCCGCGTCTGGCAAAATTGACGCTATGCAACCAGAAGATGACAAGCCAGCACGCGCCAAAATGATCTCCAGGCCGGAGTCCGGCGATTCTGATCCGGCAGCGGACCTCCAGGAAGGGCCGTCGGAGCGCCCGAGGCCGAGGGAGATCGGCGGACGCAATGGTCCCGATCCTACCCGGTACGGTGACTGGGAGAAGAACGGACGCTGTATCGACTTCTGATGCCCCGCGAGACCCTGTTCCCCGGCCGGTGACACGCCGGGGTCACAGCACCCAATTGAGGCTTTTCGGAGGAATCTGCCCATGGCAGCAGGCAATCGGCCCCTGTCTCCCCACCTTCAGATCTACCGGCCACAGATTTCTTCGGTGCTGTCGATCATGCACCGGATCAGCGGCGTGTTCCTGGCGCTGGGATTTATCATTCTCGCTTACTGGTTGAACGCCCTGGCGGGCGGGCCCGGGGCCTATGCCGATGCGGCCGCGGTGCTGGGTTCGGGCATGGGCAAGCTCGCATTGTTCCTGTGGCTGCTGGCATTCTGCTATCACTTCCTCAATGGCATCCGGCACCTGGCGTGGGACACCGGCATGGGTTTCGAAATCCAGCAGGTCATCCGCAGCGGATGGGCCGTTCTGATCGGTGCGGCGGTGCTGGCGGCTCTGCTCTGGGTGGGTCTGATGGCCGGAGCCGGGGCATGAGTCTGCGCAGCCCCCTTGCCCGGGTACTGGGCCTCGGCGCCGCCGGTGACGGCCCGGCACACTGGTGGTCGCAGCGCGTCAGCGCGGTCGCGTTGGTGCTGCTGACCGCCTGGTTCCTGCTGTCCGCTGTGGGTCTGCAGCTGGGCAGCCATGCGGCCGTGGCCGGTTGGCTGGCCGAGCCGATCAACACGGTTCTGATGGTCCTTTTGGTCGCCACAATCGCCTATCACTCGATGATCGGAGTGCAGGTCGTGCTGGAGGATTACACTGGCGGCTGGGTCCGCGTCGCCGGCTTGCTGCTGGTTCAGTTCCTGCACGTGCTGCTGGCGGGTGTAGCCGTGGTCGCCATCCTGCGCATCGCTTTCGGAGTTTCTTAGATGAGTGCTGCCTATAAGATCATCGACCATACCTACGACGTGATCGTCGTCGGCGCCGGGGGGTCCGGGCTGCGCGCGACCATGGGCATGGCCGAAGCCGGTCTGCATACGGCCTGTATCACCAAGGTCTTCCCAACACGCAGCCACACGGTCGCGGCCCAGGGCGGTATCAGTGCGGCGCTGGGTAACATGGGCGAGGATGACTGGCGCTGGCATATGTACGACACCATCAAGGGGTCCGACTGGCTGGGTGATCAGGACGCCATCGAATACATGTGCAAGGAGGCGCCGGATGCGGTGATCGAGCTGGAGCATTTCGGCGTGCCGTTCTCGCGTACCGAGGAAGGCCGCATCTATCAGCGCCCCTTCGGTGGCATGACCACTCATTTCGGCAAGGGCACGGCACAGCGCACCTGCGCGGCGGCTGACCGCACCGGCCACGCCATGCTCCACACGCTCTACCAGCAGTCGCTCAAGAATGACGCCGAATTCTTTATCGAGTTCTTCGCCCTCGATCTGATCATGGATGACAGCGGCGCCTGCCGCGGCGTCATGGCCTGGAACCTGGAGACCGGCGAGCTGCACCGGTTCCGGGCGCATATGACGATCCTGGCCACCGGCGGCTACGGCCGGGCCTACTTCTCCTGTACCTCGGCCCATACCTGCACCGGCGACGGCAACGCCATGGTGCTGCGGGCCGGGTTGCCGCTGCAGGACATGGAATTCGTGCAATTCCATCCCACCGGCATCTACGGAGCGGGCTGTCTGATTACGGAGGGCGTGCGCGGCGAGGGTGGATACCTCACCAACTCCGACGGCGAGCGATTCATGGAGCGCTACGCACCCAACGCCAAGGACCTCGCCTCCCGCGATGTGGTCAGCCGCTCCATGACGATCGAGATCCGCGAGGGCCGAGGCGTCGGTGAACACCGGGATCACATCCACCTGCATCTGCAACATCTGGGCGCGGAAGTCATCAACGAGCGACTGCCCGGCATAGCCGAGACGGCCAGAATATTCTCAGGCGTCGACGTGACCAAGGCTCCGATCCCGGTGCTCCCCACCGTCCACTACAACATGGGCGGTATCCCGGCCAACTATCACGGCGAAGTGGTGACCCTGAAGGACGGGGACGCGGAGACGGTCGTTCCCGGGCTGATGGCCGTGGGCGAGGCGGCTTGCGTCTCAGTCCATGGCGCCAATCGCCTGGGGTCCAATTCGCTGCTCGACCTGGTCGTGTTCGGGCGAGCCGCCGCCAAGCGCTGCGCCTCGCTGATCGAGCCGGGCGCCAAGCATGCCCCGCTGCCGGCCGGCGCCGGGGAGGCCACCCTCGAGCGTCTGGATGCTGTCCGTCACGCCGATGGCGGCAGCCCGACTGCCGAGATCCGGCTGCAGATGCAGCGCGCGATGCAGGAGCACGCGGCGGTATTCCGCACCGGCGAGGTGCTCGACGAGGGCATCGCCAGGCTGCGCGAGATCCGGGCCGGTCTGGACGACCTCAAGGTCAGCGACCGCTCCATGGTGTTCAACACCGACCTGGTCGAGAGCCTGGAATTGCATAACCTGATGAGCCAGGCGCTGTCGACCATCTGCTCGGCGGCGAACCGCAAGGAATCCCGCGGTGCGCACGCGCGCGAGGATTATCCGGATCGTGACGACGAGCGCTGGATGAAACACACCCTGGCCTGGGTCGAGGACGGAGAGGTCCGGATCGATTACCGGCCGGTGCATCTGAACACCCTGACCGACGAGGTCGAGGTGGTCCCGCCCAAGGCCCGGGTCTACTGATCGGGCGCACCGCCAGACTGGGTACACATTGAGAGGAATGTTGGATGGCTGAGTTCCGACTGCCGGCGAATTCGAAAATCGTGAAGGGTCGCGAATTCCGCGCCGACCCCGCAGCGAAAAGGGTGAAGCGGTTCGTGGTCTATCGTTACGATCCGGATTCCGGCGAGAATCCGCGCATGGACACCTACGAGGTGGACGTGGACCGGTGCGGGCCGATGGTGCTGGACGCGTTGATCAAGATAAAGAACGAGATCGATCCGACCCTGACCTTCCGCCGCTCCTGCCGGGAGGGGATCTGCGGCTCCTGCGCGATGAATATCGATGGCACCAATACCCTGGCCTGCATCAAGTCCACGGACGAGGTGAGCGGGGATATCAAGGTCTATCCACTACCCCATATGCCGGTGGTCAAGGACCTGGTCCCGGATCTGACCAACTTCTATGCCCAGTATGCGTCCATCAAGCCCTGGCTGCAGAGCCACACGCCGGCGCCGCCGGACCGGGAGCGGCTGCAGACCAAGGACGACCAGGAGAAGATCAACGACCCCTCGGCCTGCATCCTCTGTGCCTGCTGTTCGACCAGTTGCCCCAGCTATTGGTGGAACGGCGACCGCTATCTCGGACCGGCGGCCCTGCTCGCCGCCTATCGCTGGATCGTGGATAGCCGTGACGAGGCGACGGGAGAACGGCTGGACCATCTGGAGGACCCGTTCAGGCTGTATCGCTGCCACACGATCATGAACTGCACCCGGACCTGTCCCAAGAGTCTGAACCCGGCCAAGGCCATCGCCGAGACCAAAAAGCTGCTGGCTGCCCGGCGCCATTGAAGCCGGAGACCGGGGATTTGAGCTCGTTCGCGGCGGAAATCGGGTCTGTGGACGGCCGGATGGCTGATGCAGACTGGCGGGCGTCCGGAGCTGGATCCAGTGAGTGAACTCTCCCGTCTCCGATGGCGATGCCGGCGGGGCATGCGCGAACTCGACGAGGTCATGCTCTATTACCTGGATCATCATTATCCCGGCGCCAGCGAGCAGGATCAGGCGGCATTTCACGAGCTGGTCGAGTGCCAGGATCCGGAAATTCTCGACTTCCTGACGGGTCGCGCGGCGCCCGGAGGAGAAGCCTTGACCCGTGTCGTCGAACTCATTCGAACGGGATATCGTCCTTGATCTGAGCTCCCGACTGCCGGGACGGGCGGGATATGCCGTGATCGCCGTCGCCCTGGCCCACGTCATCAGCGCGGATATCGCGCCGGTCCTGATCGCCGGTCTGACTATGTTGTGTCTCGCCGCCGCTTTCCAGCACGGCCTCGAGGCCCGATCCCGGGTCATCCGGGCCCGGTGGTCGTCCCGGACGGGATGGCGGGTTTGTCAGGCCGGCAGGGAGCCCGAACGGATGGCGCTGGAGAAATCGGCGCCGCTGCCCGGCCTCGGATTGGTCTTGACCTGGCGTCGGCTGGACGGGTTTCGATGCCGGGCCATGGTCATGCCATCCCGGGCGGGACCGG
>CBDTYJ010000233.1:0-4393 GCA_965364575.1 uncultured Gammaproteobacteria bacterium | reverse complement strand
CCGATATGATCGCTTTTGGCGCTGAACACTCCAGCCTGATCGAGCCGGCCACGCTCGCGGCCCGGGGCGCCGGCTTCGACCTGACCCCCGATCCCATGCCCGAAGAGACCGTGTTCGTGCGCAGCGACCAGTATTCCTTCGTCAAGCGTGGCGTTCCCGCCGTGTTCCTCGTGCCCGGCTTCAGCTCGCCGGATCCCGGCATGGACGGCGGTTCCGGCTTCATGCATTTCCTTAGGACCCACTATCACAAGCCCTCGGATGAGATAGATCTGCCGTTCGAATCCGGAGTGGCTGAACGCTTTACGCTGATGAATTACCTGATGATCCGCGCGGTGGCCGACGAACCGGAGAAGCCCTCGTGGAATCCCGGAGACTTCTTCGGCGACCGGTTTGCGCGGCCGCCAGCCACGGCGATTTCAGCGCCGGTGCCCTGACGATTCGACCGCCGCCCGTTCCTCTGATCCCGCCGGTGCTGCGCGCGGCGCGCAGACGCTGCCACCAACGCTCGTTATGGGCGCGGGCGCGGAGAAAGGCACTGATGCAGCGACCGGCGAAAACGAGCGATTCACGGTGAAATTCCGCAAGCCTGCAGCGTGACAGGCAGGTTCGACCGCGGCTGGACAGCTCGCTCCGCTGCCGCCAGACTTGTGGGTCTCGCCGAACGAACCCTCAGGAGGTCGAGATGCGCGGGCTGATGATGGACGATCCGCTACTGATCACCCGCATCATGCAGTTCGCCGAGCGCAACTTCCCAGACAGCCAGATCGTATCCTTCACTGCAGACGCCGGGCCGCATCGATGCTCCTATGCCGAGACATTTTCCCGGGCACGCCGGCTGGCCAATGCGCTGGCTCGTCTCGACGCGAAACCGGGTGACCGGCTCGGCACCCTGGCCTGGAATGACCATCGTCATTTCGAGATCTATTACGGCAGTTCCTGTTCAGGCGCCGTCTGCCACACCATCAACCCGCGTCTGTTCCCGGACCAGATCGCCTATATCGCCGGCCACGCGGAAGACCGCTGGATATTCGCCGATCCGATGTTTGCGCCGCTGCTGGAGGGTCTGGCGCCAGGGCTGCCGCGGCTGGAGCGAGTAGTTTTCCTGTGCGGGCCCGATCAGATGCCCGACACCGCTCTGCCCGGGGCCATTGACTACGAAACCCTGATCGGCGCCGAGACCGACGATTTCGAATGGCCTCGGCTGGATGAGACCTGCGCCAGCGCGTTGTGTTACACGTCGGGCACGACCGGACACCCCAGGGGTGTGCTCTATCATCACCGCTCGACGGTACTGCACGCCTACGCCGCCTGCATGCCCGATTGTATGAATCTGGCCAACGGCGATACGGTGATGGCCATCGTGCCCATGTTCCATGCCAATGCATGGTGCCTGCCCTACGCCTGCCCCATGGTCGGCGCCCATCTTGTGCTGCCGGGACCACGCATGGGCGATCCGGAAGTCCTGACCGATCTGATCCAGAGCGAGCGGGTGAGTTGCAGCATGGGTGTACCCACCGTATGGCTCGGTCTGCTGCAGTATCTGGAGGAATCCGGCCGCGAAATCCCCAGCCTGGAACGGATCGTCGTCGGTGGCGCCGCGTGTCCGCCGATGCTGATCGAGGCATTCGAAAAACGCCACGGTGTCCGCGTCCATCACAGCTGGGGCATGACGGAGATGAGCCCGCTGGGGGTATTCAACAGCCCCACCCGGGTCACCGAATCGCTGGCGCCCGCCAAGCGGCAGTCCGTGGCGGTCAAACAGGGCCGGGGCGTCTTCGGGGTGGAGATGCGGATCGTGGATGACAATGGGGAGGAACTCACCTGGGACGGCGAGACGCCCGGCCGGCTGCAGGTGCGAGGCCCCTGGGTGTGCAGCGGCTACTTCCGCAGTGATGACGACCCGGCCCACGGTGCCGACGGCTGGTTCGACACCGGCGACGTGGCCACTATCGATCCCCTGGGCTTTATGCAGATCACCGATCGGGCCAAGGACGTGATCAAGTCCGGCGGCGAATGGATCAGCTCCATCGAACTGGAAAACCTGGCACTCGACCATCCCGGCGTCGCCGAGGCAGCGGTGATCTCGATCCCTCACCCCAAGTGGTCCGAGCGGCCGCTCCTGCTCATCGTCGCCAGGCCCGGCGAGACCGTCGATCCCGCCGAGCTGCTGGCCGGGTTCGAGGGCAAGGTGGCGAGCTGGTGGATCCCGGACGGCGTGAGTTTCGTAGACGAACTGCCGCACACCGCCACCGGCAAACTGGCCAAAGCCCGGTTGCGGCAGCAATTCGCCGATTATCGATGGCCCGATAAGGGGAGAGAAGAATGAATGTCCTGCGGACCCCGGCGGAGCGCTTCGCGGTGTTACCGGACTTCCCTTACTCGCCCGGGTATACCGAGATCGATGGACTGCGCATGGCTCATGTGGAACACGGCAGCGGTCCGGTGGTGCTGATGTTACACGGCGAACCGACCTGGTCGTTCCTGTACCGGAAGATGATCCCACCGCTCGCCGCCGCGGGTTTCCGCGCCGTGGCGCCGGACCTGATCGGCTTCGGCCGTTCGGACAAGCCGGGCGCCATGTCCGACTACAGCTATGCCGCTCACGTGGACTGGACCTGGCGCTGGATCGAGGCCAACGATCTGGACGACATCATCCTCTTCGTCCAGGACTGGGGATCGCTGATCGGCCTGCGACTGGCGGCCGAGCATCCGGAGCGATTCTCGCGGATCATGGTCGCCAATGGCTTTCTGCCCATCGCCGACCGGCCGGTGCCGGCGGCTTTCAAGGCATGGCGCGCCTTCGCCCGTTACTCGCCGGTCTTCCCGATCGGCAGGATCGTGCAGAGCGGCTGCGCCACCCGGCTGTCACCGGAGGAAGTGGCCGCCTATGACGCACCATTCCCGTCCAGGGCCTACAAACAGGCGGCCCGGGCTTTCCCGCGGCTGGTGCCCACGGAAGCGGATGATCCCGCGGTGCCCGCCAACCGCCGCGCCTGGGAGGCCCTGGGGCAGTGGCAGAAACCGTTCCTGACCGCGTTCGGGAAGAAGGACCCGATCCTGGGCCGGGCCGACCGCCCGCTCCAGGCCCACGTACCCGGCGCGGCCGGGCAGCCCCATCAGGAGCTGCGGGGAGCGAGCCATTTCGTGCAGGAGGACGCCGGGCCGGAACTGGCCCGGATCCTGATCGACTGGTGCGGACACCAGGGCCTCCGGCACGCGCACCCTGGCGAACCGGCGATCAAGAGCTAACGCTGCTCGATCCTGATCCGTCCGCTGCTACTCAGCTCCAGGCGGGGACCGCCACCGTTGACCGGCCCCTCGACGCGGCCGGGATCGTCATCATCGCCCGGTAGCGGGAAGTCGGACCGGACTCGCGAGCCGGATCGACCGCGCAGGTCGAAGCCGACGCCGTCGGCGATGCCGACCGTGATCGAACCGCCGGTAGTGCTCAGCCGGCTGCGGTCGTCGGGTTGGGCGAGGAAGTCCACCTTGATGCCGCCGCCTACCGTATCGGCATCCACGGCCGCGTGCGCCTCCTTGACCCTGATGCCCCCGCCGGCGGTGCTCAGACGCGCGCTGCCCAGGGCGCGCTCGACCCGGATCGAGCCGCCGGACGTATCGGCCTTGATCGGGCCGCCGATGTCGCCGAGATGGATACTGCCGCCGGCGGTATCCGCGTCTACTTCGTCGGCGCTGGCCATAATCTCGATGGCGCCGCCGGCAGTGTCGGCCCTGACCGGGCCCTTCACCCGGCCGATGAGGATGCTGCCGCCAGCGGTATCCGCATCCACCTCGCCGTCCACGTCGCCGACCTCGATACTGCCGCCTGACGTCTCCAGTTCCAGGTCGAAGCGTCTCGGCACCTCGGCTCGGATGTCGATCGACAGATTGCCGTTGCTGTAACGACCCCTATTGCCCTCGAGCCGACCCCGGACGCGGACATCCGCACCGTCCTGGCTGAAGTCGAGTTCGAATCTGTCGGCGTCGCTGCCGCGGATCCGGGCGACGACCCTGACCACGTCGTCGTCACCCACCTGCACGTCGATGCCGCCTGCCTCGATGTCGATCTCGAGGCGGCCGCCCGGGCTCACTTCGAATTCCCGGACGATTTCCTCGGCCTGAGCGACCGGGCCGGTCAGAGTCGTCATCGCCAGCGTGAGCGTGGCGATCGTCAATACGGCAAGTCTCATGATCTCTCCACCATCTTATCGTCTGGATACCCCCTTCGACGCCGTCGGCGGGCGAAAGGTTTGCATCGGGTGTTTGCCCATCGGATCTTTGAGCCCACCGGCCCTTTGGCGATAGCCGCCGCGCTCGGTTATGGTACGCGCTGACCCCTCGGGAGAGCGTCCGTGACCCTGGCGGAAGTGTTCGCGTTTCTGGCGGCCACCTG
>CBDTYJ010000232.1:0-4399 GCA_965364575.1 uncultured Gammaproteobacteria bacterium | reverse complement strand
AGGGCATTGCAGCACGACTACCGGCTGACCGACGACAACAAGTTCATCGCCAAGGGGTTGAATTACTCGCTGCGCAATCAGAATGACAAGGCGCTCAGACTCTACGAGATGTGGGTCGAGCTGTATCCCGACAATACGCTGGCGCGGAAATACCTGGCCTCTGCCTATGTCCAGATCGCCAGCCGGCCGGCCGATTCTCTCGCTCAGATCGAAGCCGTCTACGAGCTGGACCCGAAGGACGACCGGGTGCTGCTGTGGATGGGCCGACTCCATGAAGCGCTGGGCGATTTCGATCAGGCCATCGCCGCCTACTCACGCTATTCACAACAGAATCCCGAGGACCAGACCGCACTGGTCGAGATGGCGCAGACCCTGACACGAGCCGGCCAGCTGGGCGCGGCGCGGGACGCCTATGAACGTGCCGAATTACTGGATCCGCAGATGGTGGAAGCGGTGATCGGTCTCGCCGATATCGCGCTGCGCGAGGGTGACTATGCGGCGGCCCGCCGCCATCTCGACAACGCCGAATCCATCGCCCGGATCCCCCAGCAGGAGTCGGGGGTGATTCTCGGTTGGATCGACTACCACCAGGCTCGCGGGCAGAACAAGAAGGTCCTTGAACTGGTGGACCGTCTCTACCAGGTGAATAAGGCATACATGCAGCCGATCAACCTGATGATGCTGACCCACGTGGAATATGCGAGGACCTACGTCCTCGCCGGGGAGACCGATCGCGGCCTGGCCATTCTCGGACAGCTGCAGGCCGGTTTCGAACCGCCGCTGGACGGACTGGCGGACGTGGGGTTCATGATCCTGTGGACCGCCGCGGGAGACAAGCAGAAGGGCGCCGAATACACCGACAAAGTGGACGCCTTCCTCCGCCTGGTGAAACAGGAGCGTTACTTCTACGTCGTGGACAGCGCCCGCGCCCGGTTGGCGGAACTGGACGGCGATCTCGACCGGGCCATCGACCTGACACGCCAGGCGCTCGGGAGTATGAGCAAATCTGTGTCGATCACCGAGGACGCCGCCCACCGCAGGCGGATGCGTCTCTCGCTGGCGCATTCCCTGATCCGGCAGGGAGATCTGGATGACGCGCGGGAGACCCTTGATCACGTCATGCAGAGCTACCCCGCAGATCCGGTCGGCAACCTGCGTCTCGCCCAGCTCGAGTCAGCGCGGGGCGACCGGGACGCGGCGCGTGCAGCACTTCAAAGATCGCTTGAGGCCTGGGCGGATGCCGATGCGATCTATCCACAGGCGGGCGAGGCTCGGGAACTGGCCGCGGCGTTGAGTCTTCAGGATTAGCCGGAACAGCCAGTAACGGGTGCAGCGACTCAGACGAAGTCGCGGTCAGGGCTTCTCGTCGTCTGTCTGACGTTCCTCGTATTCCGTCGCGAACTCCCGATCGACCCGCGACAGGGTGCCCCACAGACGCTCGATATAGTCCGGCGGGAACTGCCAGACCGGCGTATCGGGATTACGGGCCAGCCCTCTCTGCTCCGGCGACAGGCCGAACATCAGCGATACGAGGATGTCGCTGCTTACCCAGGGGCTATCGCGGAAATACGCATGACCGTTGCCCACGTCCGAGCCCTCGGCGTCCGTGACATCGATCAGGCTGAGATGATCTGTGTAATCCGTAAACAGCCGGCGTATCTTCGGCATCATGGATTCGTCTTCCAGCATCTGGCCCAGGCGCGGGCGCCGCGTCAGCCAGCGCGCGAAACCCAGCGCCTTGTCCTTCTCGGAGACGTAGACGCTGACGTGCCTCGGCACATCCAGCGCACCGTCGGCCACGTAGGTGGCGAATACCTCCCGGTCGAGATCACTGCCGATGAAAATGAGTTGACCCAGGTGCAGTCTCTCCTGCATCTGTTCCCGGGTCTCGTCGTGATACATCAGCGCCAGCTGCTCGTAGGCGCCAGCCACCATGCGGGTACCGTTGCTGAATGCGATGACGTGAATGGATTCGGCGTCGGTATTGGCGGCCAGATATTCGAGGAACTTGCGGAAATGGCGCGCATACCCGTGACTGGTGTCGCTGTCACGGATATAGGCCCAGACGCTGGGTGTTGACGGCCAGGCGTAACCGATCATGACCCCGTCGTAGCCGAGAAAATGCCACAACTCGGTAGCCACCAGCATCGGATTCTCGAACACGACCTTGTAGCCGTGTACATAGATGACGATGTCCTTTTTTTCCGAACGCGCCAGCTGTTGGTTGACCGCGGCGGCGAATTCCTCGTCGCCGTCCAGCAGGTCTTCTCCAAAGTCCTCGCGCCTGGCGAAGCCGGGGATGGTCGTCTCGAGGATGCCGAATTCCTTTACGCCGGTCACACGCAGCGGATATCTTTCGGCGCGATCGCTGAGCAGGGAGATCTCGCGGATCTTCGACCAGTCAGCGTCCGGCTCGTGCAGGGAGATCCGTGCCACGCCCAGACGCAGGATCTGACCCCGCTCGTTCCGGTAGTATCTCTCGCTGTCGTCCTCCGAGCTGGGCTCCCGGTCGGTGGCGTAGAGCAGGATCTTGTACGGGAGTTCGTCGGTGGGGTCGCCTTCCGGCAGCGGATCCAGCATGCCGTTGCCGTAGACGTCGGGCGCCGGCATCAGGTCGATCTCGTCCCTGACCGGCCGGGAACAGGCGGTCGATACCGCCACGGCGAAAAGTACAAGGACGGCGGTCCGGGCGAGCATGGGACAATGTTAGCCCAAATTCTGTCCGCGACGATCCTCGGTTCTGCTGTTGCGTGCCCGTCCCCCTGCTCGCGGTCGGGATGCGCTACCTTTAGTACATGGCCAGGACATCTCACACGTAAAGCGGCGGTGTAACCGGATGGATCAAAAACACATCGACTGTTTCCATCAGCAGTTGCTGGCCTTGAGGCACGAACTCCTGGAGCAGAAAGAATCCGCACAGGAGTCCAGCGCCACGGTGGAGCTGGACCAGGCGCGGGTCGGACGGCTCTCACGCATGGATGCCATGCAGGCGCAGCAGATGGCCATGGAGACGGACCGGCGGCGCGAGGTCCATCTGCAGAAGATTGACGGCGCTCTGCACCGTATCGAGTCCGGCGACTTCGGGTTCTGCTTTGTGTGCGGTGAGGAGATCGATCCGCGTCGCCTGGAGGTGGACCCGACAAACACGCGCTGCATCCGCTGCGCGGAGAAACACTAGCCCGGCCGGCCGTCACCGATGAAACACCGCGTCATCGTGGCTCACAGAAGCCAGTACCCGGACCCGATACGATTCGCACCAGGCGATCGGCTGCGCATCGGACGGCGCGACGACGACTACCCGGGCTGGATCCGCGTGACGACGCCGTGCGGCAATGAGGGATGGGCGCCCGAGAGCATCATCCGCCTGGAACCCGACGGAGACGGGACCGCCCTGAGCGAATACGATGCCAGGGAGCTGGATACGGAAGTGGGCGAGCGCGTCGTCACGGTGCGAGAACTCTGCGGATGGTCATGGGTCGAAAACGAGGACGGAGAATGCGGTTGGGTGCCAGCAAAATCCATCGTCGCCGAATAGCCAGGGCCACGCCCCCACCGCACTCCTTATCCTCTGCCCGGCGAATGCGGGGCATGACGTGAACATCTGGGTTGACGCCGACGCCTGCCCGGCGGTGATCAAGAACATCCTGTTCAAGGCGGCCGAGCGGACCGGGATCCCGCTCATCCTGGTGGCCAATCAACCGGTATCCGTCCCCCGGTCACCGCATATACGCACGCTCCAGGTGGGCTCCGGTTTCGATGTTGCCGACAACGAGATCATCAAGCGGATGAGCGCCGGCGACCTCGTCATCACCGCGGATATTCCCCTGGCCGACGAAGTGATCGGGAAAGGCGGCCATGCGCTGAATCCCCGCGGTGAGCTGTATTCGGCCGATACCATCAAGGCGAAGCTGAACATGCGGGATTTCATGGACACGATGCGGGCCAGCGGCATCCACACGGGCGGACCCGCAGCCCTGAGCCAGAGCGACCGGCAGGCATTCGCCAACCATCTGAATACCCTTCTGAGTCGTTTTCTCGCGGAGGGATGAAGCCTCTCGGACCCGTCGTCGGGTCCGCGGACTGGCCCTCCACGGCCCCAAAAGATGAGGCCGCCCATCTATACTCATTCTGGAGGTCGGAGCGCCGTATGGCGGTCGCACCGGCGTGTTGACTCACGACCGGGACGTGCTTCGCCGACGGGTCCCTGTTTCTCCATGATGGGATTGTCCTGGAAACTCCCGGGAGAGCATCGTGAAGGTCACGCTGGATCTGGACAAGCTGTTGCAGGAAGGCCGGATCGATCAGGCCGAATACGACAAATTGAGCCAGCTGTCGGCCCGCGACACCGGGACGCTGGCCTTCAACATCCTCGTCGGTTTCGGCGTGGTGGCCGTCAGCG
>CBDTYJ010000231.1:0-4445 GCA_965364575.1 uncultured Gammaproteobacteria bacterium | reverse complement strand
AGATCCTCGATCAGACTGCGGTCGGGCAGGGCGCCGGCGACAGCGGTCTCCAGCCGCTGCCGGACGGGTTTGAGGCCGATGCGTTCGACCACCTCCTCGGCGAAGGCGAAAGTCAACAGGGACCTGGCCGCCGATTCATCGATGCCCCGGCTGCGGAGATAGAACAATGCGGTGGTATCAAGCTGGCCGACCGTGGCTCCGTGACTGCATTTGACGTCGTCCGCGTAGATCTCCAGCTCCGGCTTGGTGTCCACCTCGGCCTGTTCGGACAGCAGCAGATTGCTGTTCGACTGATGTGCCTCGATCTTCTGGGCATCCTCGTGCACGATCGCCTTGCCGTTGAAAACACCGCGGGCACGCCCGTCGAGGACGCCCCGATAATCTTCACTGCTGCGGGTGTGGGCCGCGAGGTGGTCGACCCGGGTGTGGTTGTCCACGTGCTGGCGGCCGCCCAGACAGTAGAGGCCGTTTAAGTCCACCTCGGCGCCCGTTTCGGCCAGGGCCACTTCCAGGTCAACCCGCGCGAGGGCCCCGCCGAAGTGGATGTTGTGGCTCTCGAGCCGCGCGTCCCGGCCGATCCGGGCGAACAGGCCGCCGATATGGAATCCGGCAGAGCACTCGTCCTGGATCCGGTAGTGCTGTACGCGGGAGCCGGGCCCGACAGCGATCTGTGTCACCGCATTGGTCAGATTCTGGCTGCTCCCCGCCGCCGCATAATGCTCCAGCACGGTCAGGGACGATCGTGCGGACGTTTCGACCAGGATCCGGGGATGGCAGGCCTGGGGTTCGGCGCCGGGGACCGACAAGAACAGCAGATAGACCGGTTGTTCCGGGGTGGCGCCGGCCTCTGTGCGGAGCACCATGCCGTGCTCCAGCAGACCCTGGTTGAGTGCGGCAAAGGGGTGCCTTTCCAGGTCTGCCGCTTCCCCCAGGAGCTCCGGGACCGGGGCATCCCCGTCCGCGCACAGTTCAGCGAGCGGCAGCAACTCCAGTCCCCGCTGGGCCTGCGGGTCGGACAGCTCCGGGACGTAGCGACCGTTGACGAACACCAGGCGCGGGCCCGTCAGGCCATCGATGGCGGCGACCGTCACCGCCTCCGGGTCCGGCAGGGCCACCGGTCCCGGAGCGCTGAAAGCGCGTCGGCTCAGCGCTCTGAGATTCGTATACTTCCAGGCCTCCGCCCTTGTGTCCGGGATGCCGGTCTTGCCGAAGGCGGCATCGCCGGCCGCCTGCAGCGACCGGATGCGGGCATTCGACGGGGCCTGCGTCGCCAGAGCCTCACGGAATGCGGTTTCGGCCGGGGAGGGGAGCCGGGCCGCGGTGTCGCTCGCAACTGCCTGACTCATGCGCTCGCGGCCTCCCGGGTCCAGTCATAGCCGCGGGACTCCAGCTCCAGCGCCAGGTTCTTGTCGCCCGTGCGGACGATGCGGCCGGCGGACAGCACGTGCACGAAGTCGGGCTCGATGTAGTCGAGCAGGCGCTGGTAATGGGTCACCAGCACGATCGAGCGATCCGGATGGCGGAGGCTGTTGACGCCGCCGGCGACGATCTTGAGAGCGTCGATATCCAGACCCGAGTCGGTCTCGTCCAGCACAGCCAATTTCGGCTCCAGCACCGCCATCTGGAGGATCTCGTTGCGTTTCTTTTCACCGCCGGAGAAGCCCTCGTTGACGCCGCGGTTGAGGAAGCTCTCGTCCATGTGCATCAGCTTCATCTTGTCCTTGACCAGGGCGAGGAATTCGAAGGCGTCGAGTTCCGGCTCACCCCGGTGCTTGCGTCTCGCGTTCAACGCGGCCTTCAACAGATAGGCGTTGTTGACGCCGGGGATCTCCACCGGGTACTGGAAGGCGAGGAACACGCCCTCCCGGGCCCGCTCCTCCGGCGCCAGTCCGAGCAGGTCCTGATCCTGGTATCGGACCGAACCGCCGGTCACTTCGTAGCCGTCGCGACCGGCGAGGACGTTGGCAAGGGTGCTTTTCCCCGAGCCGTTCGGCCCCATGATGGCGTGGACTTCGCCCGCCGCGACCTCCAGGTCGAGACCCTGCAGGATCTCCTTGCCGTCGACGCTGGCGTGAAGTTTGGTGATTTTGAGCATCAGAATTGTTCCTTTGTTGACGGGCGTCAGCCGACAGCGCCTTCGAGACTGACGCTGAGCAGGTTCTGCGCTTCCACCGCGAACTCCATCGGCAGCTCGCGGAAGACCTCCTTGCAGAAGCCGTTGACGATCATATTGACCGCGTCTTCCTCCGAGAGGCCGCGCTGCAGACAGTAGAACAGCTGGTCCTCACCGATCTTGGATGTCGTGGCCTCGTGTTCGATGTGTGCCGTGGGATTCTTCGCTTCGATGTAAGGGAAGGTATGGGCACCACAGCGGTCGCCCATCAGCAGCGAGTCGCATTGGGTGTAATTCCTGGCGCCGTCGGCCGTCGGCAACACCTTGACCAGGCCGCGATATGCGTTCTGGGCCTTGCCCGCGGAGATGCCCTTGGAGACGATGGTGCTGCGGGTATTACGGCCGATATGGACCATCTTGGTGCCGGTGTCCGCCTGCTGGTAATTATTGGTCACCGCCACCGAGTAGAACTCACCGACTGAGTCGTCGCCGCGCAGGACGCAGCTCGGGTATTTCCAGGTGATGGCGGAGCCTGTCTCGACCTGAGTCCATGAGATCTTCGAACGATGGCCGCGGCAATCACCGCGCTTGGTGACGAAGTTGTAGATGCCACCCTTGCCCTCTTCGTCGCCCGGATACCAGTTTTGTACCGTCGAGTACTTGATCTCGGCGTCGTCCAGCGCGACCAGTTCCACCACCGCCGCATGCAGCTGATTCTCATCCCGCATCGGCGCGGTACAGCCCTCCAGATAACTGACGTGGCTGCCCTCGTCGGCGACGATCAGGGTGCGCTCGAACTGACCGGTGTTGGCCGCATTGATGCGGAAATAGGTGGACAACTCCATCGGGCAGCGCACGCCCTTGGGCACGTAGACGAAAGAGCCGTCGGTGAAGACCGCCGAGTTCAGGGCGGCGAAGAAATTGTCCGACTGAGGCACGACCGTGCCGAGGTATTGCTCGACCAGTGCCGGGTGATCCTTCACCGCCTCCGAGAAGGAGCAGAAGATGACTCCGGCCTCGGCCAGCTTGTCCTTGAACGTGGTGGCGACAGACACGCTGTCGAACACGGCGTCGACGGCGACCCCGGCCAGGATGGCTCGCTCGTGCAGGGGGATGCCGAGCTTGTCGTAGGTCTCGAGCAGCTTCGGATCCACCTCGTCGAGGCTCTTCGGCCCGTCCTTCTTGCTCTTAGGCGCGGAAAAATACGAGATCGCCTGGTAGTCGATAGGCTGATGATGGACATGGGCCCATTTGGGTTCGCTCATGGTCAGCCAGTGCCGGTAGGCCTCCAGCCGCCACTCCAGCAGGAACGCGGGTTCGCCCTTCTTGCGGGAGATCAGCCGGATGACGTCCTCGTCCAGGCCGGGAGGGACGGTGTCGGCGTCGATCTCGGTGACGAAACCGTGCTTGTATGTCTGGCCGATAAAGTCTTCGACTTCCGGTGTTCGCGTGGCCATAACTATTGTCCTTGCTCGTGCTTGATGGAGTTCCGTGACGGGGTGGTCTGGCGGGGTCGCGCGGAGATATCCGGGGCGCCGTCGGACCGCGTGGTGACGGAGCGCAGATCCACGTAGGACAGAGAAGCGCCTGCACCGCCGATCAGCTCTGCCAGGCTGATGTCCTGTAGCGCCCGGTAGATCGCCAGGTTGATGCGCTGCCAGGCGCCGCCGACGCGACATACCGCTTCCAGATCGCAGTTGCCCTCGACCGTGCTGCATTCCGTGATGGCCACAGGGCCCTCTAGCGCGACGATGACTTCGGCCGCCGAAATCTCGGCAGGCGGCCGGGCCAACACATATCCGCCGTGAGCGCCGCGATGGGATTTGACCAGCTCCGCGCGGGTGAGCGACTTCAGAAGTTTGCTGACCGTGGTCGCGGTCAATCCCGTCCGCGCGGCCACGTCGGCAGATTTCAACATCCCGCCGTCGACCCTGGCCAGCTCCGCCAGGACCATGGTCGCGTAGTCGGTCAATTTGCTCATCCGCAGCATCGTCTGCCACTCCTCGTTTAATGTGGACCATTTTAGTCCCATTTAGGCCCGGAGGGAAGCTTTTGGGGTGATACGGATCCGGACTGGCTGCTTGATTTCGCCGGTCCTGTGCTAGGATTCCAACCTTGCCGCCGCCGCAGATCTGGGGGACTCGTGGCCAAGGCGCTCTGCCTGCGCCCATCCCCTAAGCGTTTGATAAGCCGGTGGCGCTGGAGGCAACGTGGCGGAAGACTCGACGACTGAAAATGCTCCTGGCGGCCGCGGCAGGCGTGACGAGAACATCGCGATCATCCGCGATCTGGTTTACTCCCGCGGACATCGCAAAATTTTCGACGGGCTCAA
>CBDTYJ010000230.1:0-4450 GCA_965364575.1 uncultured Gammaproteobacteria bacterium | reverse complement strand
TTCATGCAGGCCTGCGGGCTGACCAGCGCCAATGCCGGCAAGCTGCCCTCATACCCCAGCCAGGCGCCGCGCAAGGAGCTGGATTTCATCCTGTTCGGCAAGGGCATCGAGCGGGTCGACTTCCAGATCCCCCGGGTCGCCTATTCCGATCACCTGCCCCTGGTTTTCGATTTCAAGGTTTCCGGGGCGGCCGAGGCAGCGGCCTGACGGCGTAAATGTTGCGGCAAATGTTGCGCCGCACGACTAAACTTTCTAGCATGCACTGATCGATTGTCTGATCCGCCGCGCAGGCGATGCCAGCGCCCGGCCAGCGGCTCATGTCCGGCGCACAACGCGCAGCCGCCACGGCCCGGGATACGCGCATACGGCGGGTCCGCCCATGGAAAGGAGCCTCCGATGAGCAACATCCGCAGCAATTTCGGCAGCGAGCCGGTCTACGTGGTGGACGGCGCCCGCACGCCGTTCCTCAAGGCCCGCGGCGAGCCCGGGCCGTTCAGTGCCGGCGACCTGGCCGTGGGCGCCGGCACGCCGCTGCTGGCGCGGCAGACTTTCAGCCCTGAACAATTCGATGAAGTCATCCTCGGCTGCGCCATGCCCAGCCCGGATGAGCCGAATATCGGGCGCATCGTCGCCCTGCGTCTCGGCTGCGGCGACAAGGTGCCGGGCTGGACCGTCATGCGCAATTGCGCGTCCGCCATGCAGGCCCTGGATTCGGCCGCCCGCAACATCGGGCTCGGACGGGCAGACCTCGTCCTGGCGGGCGGCACGGAATCCATGAGTCGGGCACCGATCCTGTTCAACGACACCATGGTCAAGTGGCTGGCCGACATGAGCCGGGCAAAGTCCGCGCCGGACAAGATCAAGCAGATACTCAAGCTGCGGCCCGGCCACTTCGCGCCCGTGATCGGGCTGCTCAAGGGCCTGACGGACCCGATCGCCGGGCTAAACATGGGCCAGACCTGCGAGGTCATCGCCAACCGCTTCGGCATCAGCCGCGAGGCCATGGACGCATTCGCCGCACGCAGCCACCACCGGCTGGCCGCGGCTATCGACGAAGGCCGCATGGACGAAGTCCTGCCGCTCTACGACACGCGCGGCAAGGCGCACGAGACGGACGACGGTCTGCGTCGCGACAGCGACCCGGCCAAGCTGGCGACTCTGAAGCCCTTCTTCGACCGCCGCGTCGGTCTGGTTACGCCGGGCAACAGCTCCCAGATCACGGACGGCGCGGCCCTGCTGATACTGGCCAGTGCGCGGGCCGTGGAGGAGCATTCGCTGCCGGTCATGGGGCGGATCCTGGACAGCGAGTGGGGGGCGCTCGACCCCGCCGAAATGGGTCTGGGCCCCGTGTATGCCTCGACCCCGATCCTCCAGCGCCAGCAGATGGGGCTCGCCGACGTGGATTACTGGGAAATCAACGAGGCCTTCGCCGGTCAGGTGCTGGCGTGCATCGCGGCCTGGGAAGACGACGACTACTGCCGGGAGCAGCTCGGCCTGGACGGCGCCCTGGGGACCCTGGATCAGGATCGGCTCAATACCGACGGCGGCGCCATCAGCATCGGCCACCCTGTCGGCGCCAGCGGCGCCCGCATCGTGCTGCACGCCCTTAAAGTGCTGCAGCAGACCGGTGACGATCATGCGATAGCCACTTTGTGCATCGGCGGCGGTCAGGGCGGCGCCATGCTGCTGGCACGGGGAGCGGAGTAGACACCATGAACGACAAGAATCAGACCCTGCACTGGACCCTGGAGACGGACGAGGACGGCATCGCATGGCTGGGCCTGGACAAGGCCGGGGTCGGGACCAATGTGCTCTCGGCGGACGTCATGAGCCAGTTGAACGAGCGTCTGGACGAGCTCGATAAGCAGATCCCGAAAGCCGTGGTCGTCTACTCGGCGAAGCCATCCGGTTTTGTCGCTGGCGCCGACATCAAGGAGTTCACCAGCCTGGAGTCTCCGGACCAGGCGTTCGAACTCGTACGAGCCGGCCAGCGGGTGCTGGACCGGCTCGCAGCCCTGCGCTGTCCGACCATCGCGCTGATCAATGGATTCGCGCTCGGCGGCGGCCTGGAACTGGCGCTGGCCTGTCGCTACCGCATCATGACCGACAACCCCAAGGCCGTGCTCGGCCTGCCCGAAGTGAAACTGGGCATCCACCCGGGCTTTGGCGGTACGGTGCGCTCGGTTGCCCTGATCGGTGTCTTCAACGCCATGGACATGATGCTGACCGGCCGCAATATCCGGCCAAAGCAGGCCCTGCGGATGGGTCTGGTGGATCAGATCGTCCCCGATCGTCATCTGCGCCGGGCGGCCCGGATGATGGCCCAGCGGCCTCCGGCGGCGAGACAACCCGGTCTCAAGGACCGCGCTCTGAACAGCGGGCCGGCGCGCCAGCTGGTGGCCCGCGTGCTGGAGAAGCAGGTGGCGAAGAAGGCCCGCCGCGACCACTACCCGGCTCCCTACGCCATCATCGATCTTTGGCGGCGTCATGGCGATGATCCGGGACGGATGTACGAGGCGGAAGCCCGCTCGATCGCCGAGCTGATGTGTTCCCCGACCTCGCGCAATCTGGTCCGGGTATTCTTGCTGCAGGATCGTCTCAAGTCCCTGGGTGGCAAGAGCAAGCACCGCTTCGGACACGTGCACGTGGTGGGTGCCGGCGTCATGGGTGGCGATATCGCCGCCTGGTGTGCGGCCCGCGGCCTGAGCGTCACTCTCCAGGACCGGGCGCCGGAATACATCGCCCCGGCCATCAAACGTGCCCATGCCCTGTTCAGGAAGCGGCTGCGGGAGCCGCGTCTGGTGCAGGCCGCCATGGACCGGTTGATGCCCGACGTAAGCGGTCTCGGCGTGCCGAAGGCCGATGTGGTGATCGAAGCGATCTTCGAAAACGCGGAAGCCAAACAGGCGCTCTACCGGGAGCTGGAGCCGCGGATGAAGCCCGATGCCATACTCGCCACCAACACGTCGAGTATCCGCCTGGAGGATCTGCGGGACGTCCTGGCGAGCCCCCATCGCCTCATCGGGCTGCATTTCTTCAACCCGGTGGCGATGATGCCGCTGGTCGAGGTGATCCACACCGCCGATACGCCGGCCGAGGAGATAGAACGCGGCATCGCCTTCACCCGCCGTATCGACCGGCTGCCGTTGCCCTGTCTGAGCGCCCCGGGTTTCGTGGTCAACCGGGTGCTGATGCCATACATGATGGAGGCGCTGATGGCCGGCCAGGAAGGCGTCGCCTTACCGCTGATCGACCGCGCGGCGAAGGCCTTCGGCATGCCCATGGGCCCGGTTGAGCTGGCCGATACCGTGGGTCTCGATGTGGCGCTCCATGTGGCCCGGATCCTCGGCGATGCCCACGGCGTGGCCATACCCGACGAGCTGCAGCGCATGGTGGACAGCAAGAGACTCGGCAAGAAGACGGGCGAAGGGTTCTATCGCTGGAAAGGCGGCAAGCCGATCAAGGAGAAGATCCAGGACACCGAGCCGAAGGACCTCCGCGATCGCCTCATACTGCCGATGATCAACGAGGCCGTGGCGGTATTCCACGAAGGGGTCGTGGACGATCTCGATCTGCTCGACGCCGGGGTCATCTTCGGCACCGGTTTCGCTCCCTTCCGCGGCGGTCCCATGAACTACGCCAGGCAGCGGGGTGTGGCCGAAGTCGTCCGCGCACTGGAGGGGCTGGAGAGCCGCTATGGAGAGCGGTTCAAACCCGACAGCGCCTGGGCCAGGGTGGCTGAGGAAGACGAGGCCCATAAGCCCGCCGCCTGAGCGGATCGGCGCCGCCGGTGTGGTAGTATCCACGACCGTCCCTGGCGGTGCGTCAGGTCGCGGCCGACGCTGGCAAATAACAAGATTCACGGTGTAGCGGATGGCAAACAAGCCCATCGATCCCAACGTCCTGAAGGGCCTGTCCCCCATGGACGGCCTGAAGAAGGACAATCTTCGCGCGCTGGCGAAAAAGACCGTCATCAGGGAGGCGCAAGGCGGCAATTTCCTGTTCAAGCGCGGTGATGACGCCAAGGTCTCGGTCTACGTGATCAGCGGCGAAGTAGAACTGCGTGACGGCAACGACGTGCTGACGGTCATCCAAGGCGGCTCCAAGGAGGCCCGCTCGCCGATCGCGCCGGTGGTGCCGCGCATGGTCAGCGCCCGAGCACGCGGGCCGGTGCAATTCATTGCCGTGGATACCGACCTGGTCGACGTGATGCTCACCTGGGATCAGACAGGCTCCTACGAGGTGAGCGAGTTGCGCACCTCGATGATGGCCGAGTCATCGGACTGGATGACCACTCTGCTGCAGACCCGGGCCTTCCACCGTATCCCCGCGGCCAACATCCAGGCCATCTTCATGCGCATGGAACAGGTCAATTACCGGGCCGGCGACGTGGTCATCAAGCAGGGCGACGAAGGCGATTATTTCTATGTGGTCACCGACGGCCGCTGCG
>CBDTYJ010000229.1:0-4518 GCA_965364575.1 uncultured Gammaproteobacteria bacterium | reverse complement strand
CTGCCACACGCCCACGTTTGTGCGGTTGTCGGTATCGTATGTGTTGTCCAGGGCGATGCGGCCCGCGGGATCCACGTTCTCCTGTCCGTAGCGGCCGTAGACATCCAGGAACAGACGGTCCTGAACGACGCTGAAGTTGCCGTTCAGATTGGCCTCGTTGTAGGTATCGTCCCGGTCGCTGTCCTCCTTGAAGAAGACGGCATTGAGCGTGTAATTCAGATCGATCGTTCCTCTGACGCCCTCATAACCGAGTCTCAGGCCCGGATTGACCTGGGTGATCCAGTCGTGGTCCTTCAGTTCGTCCGGCGCCAGATTCACGTTGCTGCGGTAGGTCTCCGAGACTTCAAGCGCAGGCTCCAGGTCCCAGTTACCGCCCTCGGCCACGCCCATGCCGGCCATAGCAAGACCCAGCAGCAGCCATGGCGCGTTTTTAGATCGTCGACTCATCGTAGCCTCCCCGCTCCGACTGGCCATAGATACCGTAAGAGCCGTAATAACCGTACTTGCCGCCGCTCCTGGATTGAGATTTGTTGAGCACCAGACTGACCGATTGTTCCGGATCGAGCATGCTCAGAGCTTCCTTGACCATGGAGCGCGGCGTCGATTCCGCCGCCACCACGACCGCGACCTGCCCCACCACCTTGGCCAGCACCAGCGCCTCGCTGGTCGCCAGCAGCGGCGGTGAGTCGAACAAGATGATCCGGTCCCGATAACGAGACTGCAGTTCGCTGACGATGGACCGGGTCCGGTCGCTGGCGAGCAACTCGGTGGCATTGTCCCGAGGCCGCCCGGCTGGCAACAGGCGCAGACGAGGCAGGTTGGTTCTTACAATCACATCGGCGGCGCTGGCCACATCGCCTTCCAGCAGGTCCAGCAAGCCGGGGGCGTCCCCAAGCCCGAAGGTCCGGCTGACCGTGGGATTCGCCACGTCCGCGTCCACGAGCAGGACGGTCCGGTCTTTTTCCATGGCCATGGACAGTGAAAGATTGATGCAGGTATGGGTCTTGCCCTCGCCGGGCAGGGCACTGCCGACCATCACCAGGTTGCCGTTCTCCACGGCCCCCGAACTGAACGCATCTTCCAGGAGGGGACGCTTGATGTGACGGAATTCCTCCGCGAGGCGCCGCTCGAACTTCTCCGAGGCGATGTAGCCGGCCCGCACCAGCGCATCGTGATCCACCGTCACGGATAGCCCCGCATGGCCGGCATCTCCTTCGCCGGGCGCGCGTTCGGGATCGTGTTCAATGTCCGGCCGGGCGACGGGTTTGACCGGCTTTTTTTTCTGACCGGATCGCTCCCGCTTGATCCTGGAAACCGCTTTCTCAACAAAACTCATCCCGACTCCCTAGCCAACCAGGCTTTGCAGCAGCCGGGTCATCTGCTGCTGGGTTGCGAATACGACACCAAAAACCGCCACCAGCACGACGGCGCCGGCGGTGATGCCGGCGATGGACACGCGCCGCTTCGTAATCTGCGCCGGTTTCCAGGCCATGGACACGGCGCCCAAGACCGGCAATCCGGTCTCCTCGAACAAGGTTTCGCGACTGTCGAACACCGGGTTGAACTGACTGAACAGGAAGGCCAGTCCCGCCCCTGCGCCCAACGCGGCAGCGAGGACGGTGAACAACAGTCTCGGTCGATTCGGCGCGACCGGCTCCGGCGCCACCCGCGGCGGCTCGATGATCTCGAATTGTACGTTCGACGTTTCCCGGACCTCCTCGCCCAGGGTCAGACGTTCGCGGCGCTGGACCAGTTCGTTGAACTGGGCCTGGATGGCCTCGTAATCCCGGTTGAGCTTCGCGTACTCGGCCTCGACACCGATCACGGTGTCGACGGTCGACTGCAACTCCTGCTCCCGCTCCCGGTGCTGAGCCAGGCGGCTGCGCAGACCCGAGATCAGTACATCGGTCTCGTTCAGGGCCATCTGCAGGTTATCCACCACGATGGCCGTGCCGCCGCCGGCGCCGGGATCATCGGGATCCATGCCCGCCAGCCGTTCCCGCAGGTTCGCGAGTTTTTCCCGCGTGGAGATCACGTCAGGGTGCTTCTCCGTGTAGTCAATCAGCAGCGCGTTGAGCCGGAATTCGAGATCCGCGATCTGGGCTTCAACCTCCGCCGCCGGCGAGGTGTATTCCTCATCCGGGTTGGCGCGGACCACGGCCCGGCTCTCCTCCAGACGGCTGGCCAGGGTCCGCCGCCGATCCTCGGCGATACGCAATTCGGTGCCTACTTCCTGGATCGCGGCCTTCTCGGTCTGCAGGCGCTGGAAATAGTTGCCGGCCTCGCCCGGCAGGTAGTTGATCCATTGGCGGTTGAAGTCGGCACGTTTCTTTTCCGCCTCCTGGAGCCGCCCCTCGTAGACGGCGATCTGTTCGTCGAGGAATTGCCGCGCCTCCGCCTGATCCGACTGGGACGTCTGCAGAGCGTCTTCCTGGAAGGCGTTGACGAGCGTCTGCACGACCGATCGGGCGACAACCGGATTCTCATCTCGATAGCGGACCGCGTACAGGTTCTGTTCGAAACGCTCGCGCCGACCTCCCGGCCGGGCAAGAGGCGCCAGCTTGATGTCCTTACTCAACTGCGTGATGAGGTTATCGAAATCAGCCGGCGAATCCGCACGCAGATCCAGATCGGTCTCCCGGGCCACCTGTTCGAGGCGCGGTCTGCTCAGCAGCCGCTCCTGTACGTAGCGCAACGAGTCCGCCGCATCCGAATCGACGGCGATCTCGCCGATCACGTTGCGGATCAGCGAGTCCGTATCCACATAGATCCGCGCAGTGGCCTCATGCACATCCGGCATCAACAGCACGGCGGTCCACCCGATCGGCGCGATGAGCCACGCTACGATCAGCGCATACCAGCGGTAACGCCAGGCGGAACGCAGCTCGCGCCGGATATTTTTTAGGAGCTCTTCCATGGAAGATCTAGAACCTCGCCTCGGGGATGATGACCACGTCGCCGGGCGCCATGGCGATATTCTGCTGGATGTCGCCCTTGTTGAGCAGATCGTCCAGCCGGACCGGGATTTCGGCCTGTCCGTCCGCGGTGCGCCGGACTACCTTGGCCCGGTTACCGGCGGCGAATTCCGCCAGACCCCCGACCTCGATCATGACGTCTAGCAGAGTCATGTTGTCCCGGAATGACAGCGCCATGGGATTGGCGGCCTGGCCCACGACCCGGATCTGTTCGCCGAACGTGCCGACGAAGCCCTGCACGATCACGTTGACCTTGGGCGAACGGATGTACTCCGCCAGCACCGCTTCGATGTCCCGGGACAGCTCGGTGGGCGTCTTGCCCGCCGCATCCATGTCCTCGACCAGCGGCGTCGAGATCTTGCCGTCAGGACGCACCGGCACGTTGATCGACAGGTCCGGATGACGCCAGACGAAGATATTCAGATTGTCACCCGGGCCGATCCGATAGCTGGATTCCGCCGGCGCAGCGCTCGCCTCCGGGATCACCGGCGGCGGGCCGCTGCTGGCGCAACCCGTGGCGAACGCGACGGCGAGGATCAGGGCCGCGGCTGCGGTCCGCTGCCAACCCGCCGAAAAGAAAGACTGTCTGCTCGCCATCATTGTCCCCCCAGCTTCTCGATCAGGCGTTGCGCGTCCGCATGCACAGTGGCGCCAGCCGGGTCGCTGAGCACCTTACGAAGGAGTTTCGTCGCCTCGGCATCGTCGCCCTGCGCATGCAGGGCGAGAGCAAGATGATAGCGGATGGTCGGATCGTCCGGCGTCTTTTCTACTGCGTCTCGCAGCACCTCCGCCGCCCTTTCATGTTCGCCGCTCTTGTACAGGGCCCAGCCCAGCGTGTCGGCCACGTTGCCGGACTCAGGCAGCAAGGCGACCGCCCGCTCCGCATATTCAACCGCACGGGGATCGCCCTGCTCCGCGTACATCCAGGCGAGATTGTTGAGGGCGACCGCGTTGTCAGGGTTGGCGTCGACGATGGCCTCGTACTCGCTCATGGCGTCGGAAACCTGGCCAGAGGCCGCCCGATCCTGCGCCAGCAAGAGCCGCACGCCGGCATCGTCAGGGTTGTCGGCCAGCCACTTGTTCAGCACTGCGATCCCGCCGCTGTCGCCCTCCAGGCGCTTCTTGGCGCCGTAGAGTCCCAGCAGTGCCCGGCGGCTGCCGGTCTCTTCCAGTACGGCCTGGAACGCGGCTGCCGCTTCTTGAACGTTGCCCTCCGCCAGGTCCAGTTCAGCCTGGAGCTGACGAGTGGCCGGTTGCTCGGGATGGAATTCCTGCAGATTGGCGATGGCGCTGGCGGCGCCTGCGGTGTCTCCCTCTCGCAGCGCCAACTCGGCGTAGGCTGCCGAGGGCAGCAGCGCCTCCGGCGCCAGCTGGACGGAGCGATTCAGGTTCTCTTTCGCCTGCTTGGTCGCGCCACTCATGTGCTGGGCTCTGGCCAGATTGAAATACAAAGTCCCCGAATCAGCGCGGGACTTCACTGCCTCCTCGAAGCGCGATTGAGCAATCGCCGGGTTGTTTTCGGAAAGGGCCACCAGACCGAGAA
>CBDTYJ010000228.1:0-4536 GCA_965364575.1 uncultured Gammaproteobacteria bacterium | reverse complement strand
CTCGAGCGTGCCCATCGATTCCTGCGTCTGGCCGCATTGGTCGGCAGTCTGCTGGCGGCCGTCGCGATCGCCATGGCGGCCAGACGGCACGCCAGTCGTCAGGTCGAGACTGTGGCCTTGATGAAATGCTTTGGCGCCCGTCAGCATTTCATCCTCAAGACCATGGTGATCGAACTCGCCATCCTCGCGGCCGCTGCCGGCTTGCTGGGGGTGCTGATCGGCTATCTCAGCCAGCTCGGTCTGTCCAGGCTGCTGACGGGGCTGGCCGGGTCCGATCTGCCCGTGCCCGGTCCGGGACCGATCGGAGGCGGGTTCATGATGGCGGCGCTGGTGATGGCCGGTTTCGCGCTGCCGCTGCTGTTACCGCTCAAGCGGGTGCCACCGCTGCGCGTGCTGCGACACGATCTACCAGGCCCACGGCCGTCGATCCTGCTGGCATACGGGGGTGCCGGGGCGGCTATTTTCGCGCTGCTGATCTGGCAGGTCGGCGACCTGCGGCTGACCGGATGGGTGGCCGCGGGATTTCTTGGCGCCGCGGCCGTTTTGGTGGTGGCCGGGGGGCTCCTGGTCTGGGTGGCGACCCGGATCCGGGGCTCCGCCGGGGCGCCATGGCGGTACGCGGTGGCCAGCCTTGCGCGACGCGGCGGCGAGAGCGTCGTCCAGGTCGTGGCCTTTGGTCTCGGCATCATGGTGCTGCTGCTGCTGACGCTGGTACGCAATGACCTCATGGACGAATGGCGCGCTACGCTTCCGGAGCGTGCGCCCAATCGATTCCTGATCAACATCCAGCCCCACGAGGCTGACGGCGTCGAGGCGTTCCTCGCCGAGCGGGGTGCCCCGACGCGACTGGTTCCGCTGGTCCGGGCGCGGCTCACCGCGATCGACGGCGAGGCGATCTCCGGGATGACCTTCAACACCGCACGCGGCAAGCGGCTGGCCGATCGCGAGGGCAATTTGAGCTGGTCGGCGGTGCTCCAGGCGGACAACGAGATCGTGGCCGGGCGCTGGTGGGACGACGATGCCCGGCCAGGGGAAGTCTCGGTGGAGGCAGACTTCGCCAGCGACGTGGGTATCGCGCTCGGCGACAGCCTCGAGTTCGACGTGGCCGGCGAGGCATTCTCGGCTCGGGTCACCAGCCTGCGCACGGTCCAATGGGACTCGTTCCGGCCCAATTTCTTCATGCTCTTCTCGCCCGGCACCCTGGAGCAATATCCACGCACCCACATCGGCAGCCTGTTCGTGGACGACAGCCGGGACGAGACCGTACTCGATCTGGTGCGGCGTTTCCCCAGCGTCACCGTGATCGACATCGAGGCTGTCATCGGCCAGGTGAGGCGGGTCATGGACCAGGCTGCCCTGGCGGTGCAGTACGTCTTCCTGTTCGCCCTCGCCGCGGGCGTCGTGGTTCTGCTTGCGGTGGTGGAGTCCGGCCGGGACGAGCGACTGTTCGAGAGCGCGCTGCTGCGGGCGATGGGAGCGAAAAGAAGCCAGATTCTGGCCGGCACCGCCATCGAGTTCGGCCTGCTCGGCACGCTGTCGGGTCTGCTCGCCGCCGGTGGCGCCCTGACCGCGGGTTGGCTACTGGCCGACCGCGTGTTCCAGCTGGAGTTCGGCGGCAGCCCCTGGCTGTGGATCACCGGGGCCGCCGCGGGCCTGCTCGTAGTCGGAGTCAGCGGGCTTCTCGCCACCCGCAAGGTACTCGATCAGCCGCCGATGGCGGTACTCAGGCGGTTTTGAGTTCCCGGTCCAGGGCGGCCATGGCGTCTCGGATGGTGTCCGAGACCGCGTTCATGGTCACGGTCCTGGCGCTGCTGGATCGCCAGGCGGCAGTGATCGTGCGGCAGGGCCGGGGCGACCGAAAAGGCCGGATCGCCAGCGCCGAGTCCGGCGATGCCGTATCGCCGGCCGCCAGTGCCGGCAGCAGGGTGATGCCGATGCCGGCCGCCACCATCTGGCGCACGGTTTCGAGACTGGTGGCCCGGAAATCCTGGGGTTCCCTGACAGAGACGCGGCTGCAGACTTCGAGCGCCTGATCCCTCAGACAATGGCCCTCGGCCAGCAGCAGCAGGGTCTGATCATCCAGGTCGTCCACCGAGAGCTCGGCTTTGCCTGTCAGTTCGTGCTGCCGCGGCAGGGCGACAAGGAACTCCTCGTCATACAGATCCTCGGTGACAAGGCCATCGTCATCGAATGGCAACGCCAGGACGGCCAGATCGAGGGATCCGCCCCTCAGCTGTTCGAGCAGATCTTCGGTCTGCAATTCCAGCAACATCAAGCGCAGCCGCGGCAGCGCCTGTCGCAGCGCCGGCGCGATCCGCGGCAGCAGATACGGCGCCACCGTCGGAATCAGACCCACCCGCAGGTCTCCGGCGAGCGGGTCATGGCCGGTCCGCCCCAGCTCTACGATCTCGTTCACACCACGGAGCACCTCCGCCGCCCGGGCGACGATAGCCTTGCCCGCATCGGTGATCATGATGTTGCGGGGATTGCGCTCGAACAGCCGCACGCCCAGCTGATCTTCCAGCTTCTTGATCTGGGCGCTGAGGGTGGGCTGACTGACGAAACAGCGTTCCGCGGCTCGGCCGAAGTGCCGCTCCTCGGCGACCGCGACCAGATAGCCGAGGGCTCGGAGACTGACCCCTGATGTAATAGCTTTCATCTATCGATAATATAGTATTAATTCATTAGATTTATCAATAGGCCGATGGCAATCTGCCTTCCGTGACCCGCAACCTTAGTCTCACACAGGAGTTTTCATCATGATTGGCATCGGCAAACAGTTTCCCGAATTTTCCCTGACCGGCGTCGTTACCAGCGACATCCAGGACGCTTTCAAGCCCGTCAATTCGTCGGATTTCGAGGGCAAGTGGAAGGTCGTGTTCTTCTGGCCCAAGGACTTCACTTTTGTCTGCCCGACCGAAATCGCCGCGTTCGGGGCTCTGGAGCGGGAATTCCGTGATCGGGACGCCCAGCTGCTGGGCGCCAGCACGGATTCCGAGTTCGTCCACCTGGCCTGGCGCCGCGATCGGGACGAGCTCCGGGACCTGCCGTTCCCCATGCTCGCGGACATCAAGCGGGAGCTGAGCGGGGCGCTCGGTATCCTCGATGAGGAGGAGGGTGTGGCCCAGCGCGCCACGTACATCGTCGATCCGGACAACATCATCCGGTTTGCTTACGTCACCGACCTGAACGTCGGCCGTAGCCCGGAAGAGGTCCTGCGAGTGCTGGACGCGCTACAGACCGACGAACTCTGCCCGTGCAACTGGCAGGCCGGTGAGGAAACCCTCAAGGTCGCCTGATCCGAAGGCGCCGGCCCGCCGGAGCGTGGCCGGCGCCATCCCCTTGTCCCAGCTATTTCTGAAGGACTCTCATTATGACCAACCTCGACCCGATCCGGGACCGACTCCCGGCCTACGCCAAGGACCTGAGCCTGAACCTCGGCAGCGTGCTGACTCCTCAGGGCGCTCCCGGCCTCAGCGAGGAGCAGATCCTCGGAACCGCGCTGGCCTGCGCCTATGCGGCTCGTGACGCATCGATTACCGCAGACTTCGAGCAGGCCATCGGCGATTCCGTCACGCCCGAGGTCCGCGATGCGGCCCGAGGCGCCGCCGCGCTGATGGGCATGAACAACGTCTACTATCGTTTCCTGCATCTGGCCGGTGACAAGGATTACATGAGCATGCCGGCGCGGCTGCGGATGAACCTGCTCCGCGACCCGGGCGTCTCGAAGGAAGACTTCGAGTTGTATTGTCTGGCGGTCTCCGCCATCAACGGCTGCGGGCTCTGCGTCGAATCCCATGAAAAGACCCTGCGCAAGGCGGGTGTGAGCCGTGAGGCCATCCAGAGTGCGGTCCGCATCGGGGCCGTGGTCCATGCCGTCGCCGGCGTCCTGGCCCATCCGACGGACGCCGCCGCCTGAACCATGAGGCGATATACTCGGCTTCATGGCCGAGACGTCCGAAGTCCATAGAATGTCGGCCGGCGTGGTTGTCATCCACGTCGGCCGGCCTCGGCGCTACCTGCTCCTGCGAGCCTTTCAGCACTGGGACTTCCCGAAAGGAATGGTCGAAGCGGGCGAATCCCCCCTGGAGGCTGCCATCCGCGAAGTAGCCGAGGAGACGACCCTGGACGACCTCGAGTTCGACTGGGGCGAGCAGTTCATGGAGACCGGGCCGTACAGCCGCGGCAAGGTCGCCCGATACTACCTGGCCCACACCCGGACCACAGAGGTGTCGTTGCCGGTCAACCCGTTGCTGGGTCGGGCCGAGCACAGCGAATTCCGTTGGGTCGGATATCGCCAGGCCCTCAAGCTGACTTCTCCCCGCGTGCGGCCCGTGGTCCATTGGGCGCACCGTATGACCGACAGGCGGCTCAACGCTTCGGCAAACCCTTGAAGGCCTCAAGAGCCTCTTCCCGGGAGGTCTTTAGATCTACCAGCGGCTCGGGATAAGAGTCGCCCGATTTAAATCCGAGTTTGGTCTTTTCCTTCTCGGGCATGGCCCAGGGCTTGTGCACGAATCGCGGCGGCAGGCTGCG
>CBDTYJ010000227.1:0-4551 GCA_965364575.1 uncultured Gammaproteobacteria bacterium | reverse complement strand
AGACCCTTCAAAACCGCGGTGTCGAGAGCCGCCTGGTGTATTTCCCTGACGAGAATCACTGGATCCTGAAACGGGAGAACTCGATCTTCTGGTACGGGCAGAAGCAGGAATGGCTCGAGGCCTACATCGGCGCCGGGCCGTCCCGATAGACCGGCCAGCGTTCAGACGTCAAAGTCTTCCAGGTCCCGCAGCTCGCGACTGAGCCGGCGGCTTTCCGCCAGCGCTTCCAGGGCGCGACGCGCTGCGGTGCTGGGGCCGCTCCGCCGGGCTTCCCGATGTTTGATATCGCCCATGTCCCGGTCCGGATCAAAGTCCGGACCCAGGTCGAACTCCGGATCGAGATCGGCCTCCTGGTCCGGCTTGCTGACGGGCCGGGACGGCTTTCTGCGTCTTGCCATGTTTCCGCTACCGTTTGGTCTGACTGGATGGGAACTTCGCAATCTTTGTTGTTTAGACCCGTTCTAAATCGTGAGTTCCCGGCTCATAGCCGCGGCTTGCGGTTTTTCATATAGTGCGGAGCGGAGGGACGAGGATATCCGCGGGGATCCCGATGTGCTGAAGGCGAGGCAAAAACTGGGCAAATACCGGATCGAGAAGCGGCTCGCCAACGGGCCTTTGGCGGCGGTCTATCAGGCCTATGACACCATCCACGGCATGCGGGTCGCCCTCAAGATCCCGCATCGACGCTTCATGGACGAGTATTTCCTTCAGGATTTTCGCAAGGAGGCCCGTCTGGCCGCCAAACTGGAACACCCCTGCATCCTGCCGATACAGAACGCGGACTTCATCAGCGGCTACTTCGTCATCTCCATGCCGCTGGGGGAAGAGACCCTGGGCGATCGGCTCAGCCGCAGGATCTCCACCGTCAAGGCCCTCGCGTACTCCGACCAGATACTGTCGGCCGTCGCCCACGCTCATTCCCAGAGCGTGATCCACTGCGATATCAAACCGGAGAACTTCATCCTGTTCGATAGCGATCGACTGCGGCTGACGGACTTCGGCTTCGCCAAGCTGGGGCGGGGCCGGATCGATGCTTCCGGATCCGGGACCGTCGGTTACGTGGCACCGGAACAGGCCATGGGCCGGCCTATGTTCCAGTCGGACGTGTTTTCTACCGGGCTGGTGCTGTTCCGGATGTTCTCCGGGCGGTTACCGCGGTGGCCCTATGACTGGCCGCCGCCGGGGACGCCTCGGCTGCGGCAGAAACTCAGCCCCGCCATGACTCGCCTGATCCGCCGTGCCATAGAAATCGATCCGCAGGACCGCTTCCACGACGGCGAGCAGATGCTGTCGGCCTTCAGACGCATACGTCAGCCCGCCGCACGCAGGCCCGTCACCTGATCTTGGCGCCGCGGCTGCCAGTCGTCTCCACGTCCCGGATCATCGAAACCGGGATCGACCGGTGCCTGGACGGCGTCATGGCGGTCGGTGCCGGGGTGGTGGCTTATCATTCCGAGCCCTCACCGACCGGTTCCGGCCGCAGCGAGGATGCCATGGCCGTGATCCCCACGGGCGTCGGTGGAGCCCTGCTGGCGGTGGCCGACGGCATGGGCGGCCTACCCGGCGGCAGGGAGGCCGCCGCCTGCGCCATCCGGATGCTGGGTGACGCGGTGACCCGGGCGGACGCCGGCGACTCGGGTCTGCGTCCGCTGATCCTGGACGCCATCGAAGCCGCTAACCACGAAATCATCGCCGGGGGTCTCGGGTCGGCCACGACCCTCGCTATCGCCGAACTGGGTCCGGGCTACGTCCGCCCTTATCATGTCGGCGATTCGGAGATCATGCTGTTCGGTCAACGGGGTCGGCTCGGCTTCCAGTCGGTACCGCACTCGCCGGTGGGTTTTGCCTATCACGCGGGCCTGCTGGATGAGTCGGAGGCGATCTCCCACGTCGACCGCCATCTCGTCTCCAATGTGCTCGGTACCCGGGATATGCGGGTCGAGGTCGGCAGCCGAATTCCGATGAAACCATCCGACACGCTGGTGCTATGCAGCGACGGACTGGTCGACAATCTTCAGTTCGCGGAAATCTGCGAGCTGCTGCGGGCGGGGCCGATGGACCGTCAGTTCCGTCGTCTGATCGAGCTTACCCGGGAGCGGATGTCCCGGTCCGCCAATGACCGGCCAAGCAAACCGGACGACCTGACGGTGATGGTCTTCAGGACCCGCCCTGGGCGGCGTCTTCAGGATCGTATCAACAGACTCGGACCGACCGGCCCATCCCGTGAGGCGAGCCAGGGCGAACCGCCCGCCTCTCGCGAGCGCTGACCAGGCACGAGGGCTGAGGCCCCGCAGCCTCTTCGTTTTCAGTCCAGTCGCTTGCGGAAGCGCAGGATCGCCAGGGTCATGGCGATGCCGAAGAACACGAGCAGGGCTCGGATCTCCGGGAACAGCTCCCCGATCTCCGCACCGCGCAGGATGATGCCCCGGGCGAGCCGGACGAAATGCGTCAGTGGCAACACCTCGGCGATGCGCTGGGCCGCGAGCGGCATGCCGTCGAAGGGGAACATGAAGCCCGAAAGCAGGATAGACGGCAGGAACACGAACAAGGTCAGCTGCATCGCCTGGAACTGAGTCCTGGCCAGCGTCGAGATCAGCAGCCCCAGGGTCAGGCTGGCGCCGATAAACGTCAGAGCCGCCAGATACACGTGGGTCAGGTCGCCCCGCATGGGCACGTGGAACAGCCACCGACCGACCAGCAGGACGATAGTGACCTGGATCAGGCCGATGATGATGTAGGGGATCAGCTTGCCCAGCATCAACTCCACCGTCCTCACCGGCGTCGTAATCAGCAGCTCCAGATTGCCGCGTTCCCGCTCCCGGACGATGGCGACCGCGGTGAACAGCACCATGGTCATGGTGAGGATGACGCCGATCAGGGCGGGGACGATCTGTACCGCAGAGCGGCGTTCTGGATTGTAATAGTTGCGCAACTCGAACAACCCGGACGGGGTCAGAGATTTCCCTGCCTGACCCGGCGCCGGCATCTCCATCAGCTGGGAGGCCACGCTGAGGATGGTCGGGTCACTGCCGTCTACGAGCAGCTGAGCTGCCGGGCGGGCCGGGTCAGCGAGTCGTCGCTCGAAATCCGGAGGCAGATAGACGCCGACCGTGATGTCTCCGCGACGCATGGCCTTGGTCAGTGCCTCGGGTGTGGCCGCCTCCATCCCGAAATCCAGCACCTGGCTCGCCGCCATGTCGCCGATCAGCTGCCGTGACCAGCTCGTTCCCGCCTGATCCGCGAAGCCGGCGCTGAGATGACGTACATCAAGGTTGATGGCATATCCGAACAAGACGATCTGCATCAACGGGATGCCCACCACCATGCCAACCGTAAGCCGGTCGCGGCCGAGCTGGCGAGCCTCCTTGGCGGCAATGGCCTTTATCCGGCGCCAGGCTTTCACCCGGACAACTCCAGCGGCTTGCGCGTGGCGGCGACAAAGACGTCTTCCAGGCTCGCGGCGGTCCGTTCGACTTCTGCCGGCAAGCCGGAAGCCTCGAGCCGACGCTCGATCAGCGACTCGGGCTCGGTCGCCGCGGGATCGACGAGTATGTGGAGGCGCGATCCCAGCTGGGTGACGCTGCGCACCTCATCCAGCGCGTCGAGGACGTGATGGGCGGCCCGGGGGCGATCACAGGTGACTTCGATCACTGCTGCGCCGATGTCCCTCATGAGCGTCTTCGGCGCACCCTCGGCAGCGATCCGGCCCCGATCCAGGATTCCCAACTGGTGGCATCGCTCCGCCTCGTCCATGTAATGGGTAGAGACCAGGATAGTCGTGCCCGCCTCGACCAGATCGAACAGGCTCTCCCAGAATTCCCGCCGGCTTTGTGGATCGACCGCGCTGGTCGGCTCGTCCAGCAGGAGCAACTCGGGTCGGTGCAGCGTCGCGGCGGCCAGGGCCAGACGCTGGCGCTGGCCACCGCTCATGGTGCCGGCGCGCTGGCTGCGCAACCCGTCCAGCCGGTACTCCCGGCGCGCGGCGCTGATACGCTGGCGTTTCTCGCTCCGCGCCAGGCCATAGATTTCGGCGATAAAGTCCAGGTTTTCATCGGTGGAGAGGTCTTCGTAGAGGGAGAAACGCTGGGTCATGTAGCCGATGCGCCGGCGAACCAGTTCGGACTCCCGGGTCGCGTCATAGCCGAGCACCTCGACCTTCCCTGCCGAGGGGCGAAGCAGGCCGCAGAGCATGCGGATGGTGGTGGACTTTCCCGAGCCGTTCGGACCGAGGAACCCATAGATGCGGGACCGGGGAATATCCAGGTCCAGATGGTCCACCGCGGTCAGGTCACCGAAACGTCTGGTCAGGCCCCGGGCAGTGATGGCGATGTCCATGGCTAGGGCGCTGCCTCGCGCTCCAGTCCCGGGAAGCTCACTTCCACCGGCAGCCCCGTGGGCAGCTCCGCGGCGCCGGCTTCGACCAGATCGATCTCGGCCACATAGGCCAGGCGGCTGCGATCCCGTTCCGTGAGCGAGAAATAGGGCGTGAAGGAGGCCTCGGAGGCGACCGCACTGACCCGGCCCGCGAATGGCGCTTGCACGCCGTCCACC
>CBDTYJ010000226.1:0-4552 GCA_965364575.1 uncultured Gammaproteobacteria bacterium | reverse complement strand
CGGCGGCCACGTTGCGGATCGCCGACAGGAGTTCGCCGCGGCCGTCGTCCTTGAGTACGTAACCGTCCGCACCGGCCTCCAGCGCCGCATGGATGTGGGCATCCTCCTTGTGGAAGGTGAGGACGACGGCCCGCACCTCCGGATGTCTCCGCTTGATCACGCTGATGGCCCGGGCGCCGTCGGTACCGGGCATGGACAGGTCGATCAGCACCAGGTCCGGCGTTTCCGCATCGACCTTGTCCACCGCGGCCCTGCCGTCGCCCGCGGTGCCGATCACGTCCAGATCCGGTTCTTCACCGAGCAGGGCCGAGAGGCCGTCGCGCATGATCGCGTGATCATCAACGACCAGGATCCTGCAGCAATGCTTCGGCAGTCTCTGTGCCATGGCGCCCGCCATCATCTCGTTCGTCCCTCGATCTCGCGCCGCTCCAGTGCTGTTCATCGACTTGCTCCGATTATAGGCCCGGCAGGGGCGGGGCGCGCGACCCGTGATCCGACGCCCGGCCGGACAGATTTGAAGCCGGGCCCGACGGCATCGGGATCGCTCCCTCGGTCATCGATCGGGTCCTTCTACGTGCACCGGCACGTTCCGCGAGAGCATCGCCATCACTTGGGCTATCAGCAGGGCTACCAGTTGGCCGTGGTCAGCATCACCGGCAGCACCTCGCAATCCTCCAGCGCCATCCCGCTTGCCTGAAGCCGGAAACCGTCCAGGGTCGAGCCCACGCAGAACGACCCCGCGCTGGTCTCGATGCGGACCGACCCCAGGATCCCCATGGACTGGAGCTCCGCCACCAGTGCGCCGGCGGCGCTGGGCACATCCGGTAACGCGGTATCCGGCTCCGGCAGGGTCACTGCCTCGGTTTCGACCGGTGCTGCCTGGTCGGGCAGCGCCGTGGCTGTCGCCGGTATGGTCTGCTGCAGGGCTTCCAGCGTCTGCACCTGGCTTTCCAGGTCTGACGACGTGGCCATGCCCTGAATCTCCAGCTGATCGATGCGCTGCTGCTGCAGGCCGAATGCTGCTGCCAGTGTGCCGGCGAGAGCCAGGGCCAGGCCCGCCGCCATGGCGCTGAACGCCCGCATGCGCCGGCGCTGTCCGCGCTCCATGGTCAGCCCGCGCTCGTTCAGCGATCGATCCAGCCGATCGATCGCGTGACGGGTGATGTTATCCACGCGGGCGAACAGATCCTGGCGCATGCGTTCTTCGTATTGTTCGAGGATCGCGAACTCGGCCAGCAGGTCGCTGCGCAGCTTCTCGTGATGGGCATCCAGAACAGGCCCGAGCTGATCGGCAAGCTGGTCGGGATCCGCCGTCGGCTTCCCGGCTGGCGCCCGGCGGATTGTCTGCTCCCCGGCGCGGATCGGCGTGACGTTCGAGCCGTCCAGCCGGCGTCGGATCGCCTCCGGCAACAGGTCCATACGACGCAGGATGTCCATCAGCGTGGACTCGTCGTCGGTCTTCAGGTAGACGTCGTCGGCCCCGTGATCCCGGGCCCGCGCGGTAAACGTATCGGTGTCCTGAGAGGTGTACATCACGATGGGCAGCCGCGCGTTGCGGGGCTGCTCACGGAGCTGGCGTACGGCCTCCAGCCCCTGGATGCCGGGAAGCAGATGATCCATGAATACGACGTCGGGAAGCGGTCCGTCGAGCTGCTTCAGCGCGGCTTCGCCGGTGTTGGCGGTCTCGATCTCGAAGCCGAGACGCTTCAGCTGGCCCGACAACACGTAGCGGGCGATATGGGAGTCGTCCACCACCAGGGCGCGACGACGGGTCGCAGGAATGTCATGCGGTGCAGTTGCCATGTGTTCTTCCCCCATCTGGCAGTTGGCTGGAGTCCGGGAGAGGCGGCGGGCGGTCGGCTCCGAGATGCCACTCACCCGCCTGTTCCGTCAGCCGGACCGGCCGCTCATGCTGCCGATCCGGCTGACGCCTCGGCCCGGCTACAAGACTTCGTAGGGACGCATCATCTCGTGATCCTCGTGAGACAGGATGTGGCAGTGCCAGACATAGCGGCCCGGTTTGTCGAAGGTCATCTTCACGCGGGTCACCTCGCCAGGCAGCGCGGTCACCATGTCGCGGCGGGTCTGCTCCGCCGGCGCCGGGTCGGTCGGAGTGCCGCCGAGCACGATGCTCTCCAGCCGGAAGCCCACTCCCTGGGTGCCGTTGTGCTGCTGGGTCGGCTGCGGGATGACGTCGGCGGTGTAGCTTTCCCGGTTCATGACCTCGAAGTGAACCAGATGCACGTGCACGGGATGGGCATCGCCGGTGGCGTTGTAGAACTCCCAGATCTCCGTCGAACCGAGCGTCGGATATTCGGTGATGGGCTGGAACCAGGTGAGCGAGCCGTTGACCGTGTTGCCGGCCACATCGACGGTCGGTTCTGCGGTGCCCAGCAGCGGCTGCAGCCGGCCGAACTCATCGGTGCCCTCGAACAGCGCGAGCTTGCGGGTGGTGGGCGTGCCGGTCACCGACACGCCGCCCCCGAGGTCCGTGCCGTCTATGATGGCCGTATCCGGGACGGTGCTCATCGGCTGGTTGACGTCGAAGGCCATGACCCGATCCGTGCGGCGATCGGGGAACAGGTCGTCCGGATCCGGCAGGTCGCCACCGAAGGGGGCGTCGCCCAGCAGGTTCTCGACGATCACCCGGCTGTTGTCGGGCAGGTTCTTGAAGTCGATGATGAGATCCAGCCGCTCGCCGGGGATGAAGTCGATCTCGTCCACTTGTTGCGCGGTGGCGCGCAGGCTCTGGTCGGAGCCGATCACCAGGAACGGAAGCTCGGTTCCCATCGCAGGGTCGGTCTCGCCCGCCGCCACGACTTTCAGCTTCAGCCGCATGAACCGGCTGTCCGTGCCGTTGAGGAACCGCACGCGATACTGCCGGGGTTCGACGTTGTAGTACGGCCAGATGGTGCCATTGACGACGATGTGATCGCCGAAGAACTCGGCCAGGGCCGTGGGGCCGCCCCCCGGGAAAACATCTGGCGGCAGGATCACGCCCTCGCCGGTGATGAAGTCGTCGTAGAACGGATCGCCCGGGAAGGCCGAGTAGAAAAGTTCGCCGGTGTTGCGGAACATGCGATCCTGGACCGCGAAGCCCAGTTCGTACGGATCGGCCGGCAGGCCGAGCGGGTTGCCCGGCAGGCCGGTGTCGGCCGCGTCACGCAGGGGGAAGAATCCGGCGAGGCCGGCATAGACGTTCAGCCGGGTGATGCCCAGGGCATGGTCGTGATACCAGGTCATGCCGGCGGTGTCGTTCCAGTCGGGCCCGCCGTAGAGGTATTTCTTCTCCACCCAGCGGGGTCCGCGGACCCCGTAGCCCGGCGAGAAGAAATACTCCGGGTTGCCGTCGAACGGGCTGTCATTCTTCCCTCCGTGCACGTGGGGCACGACCGGGACGCCGTTGGCGGCGATAGAGAACTGGCGATAGTCGACGCCGTTGATCGAGCTGGCGCCGTGCAGGGCGTACGCCCAGTGCAAGCTCGTATCGACCGGCAGCAGGTGAGGCAGCGGCATGCCCGCCGGGTCGAGCAGCTTGTTCTGCCAGGTGACCTCGAGTGGATCGTCCGCCACATTCCGTTCGATCGTCCGACCGGGCCAGGTCACGCCCTGGCCGTTCTCGCCGTAGCCCCAGATCGTCGTGGGCACCGGCGTCATGCCGTCGGCGCCCACGAGGCCGGTCATCTGCACCGCCTGGCGCATCGCGATCTTGAGCTTGTTGTTCTTCGGGACGTATTTGAACCCGGCTGACAAGGCGTTCGCCGCCGGATTGGCGAATAATGGCTGCATGGCCGGATCGCTTAAACCGACCGCCAGCGGCGTGCCGTAAGCCTCCCGGATAAATCGGTGCCAGGGCACCGAGGCGCTGACGCCGAGCATGGCGCCGGCTTTCAGGAAATCTCGTCTGGAGACCATGTCTTTCCCCCCTAATGAGCGGTAGTTGCCATTCACGCCCGCACTCCGGGCGCAAAACCAGCACTATTAGTAAGCTGTCTGCACAGGGTTGAAGAGTGAGCGATACCCCCGTGTTCGTGGGGGTGTGCCCTCCCTTTCCCGGGGGGAAGCCGGCCATTCCGTTGAGCAAGGCCGGTAGGGGCACGTCAGAATCGATACGGCCGGTCACGGGCGCCGATCGCGGGAACGGGTTTCAGACGGCCGTCCGGAAGAGGATGCGAAGGCCCGGGCCGGCCCCAAGGTCAGAGAGGCCCGGATATCTGGAACACGGGCCGGGCTCAGGCCTCCGTGAATTGTCCCAGGAAGTCCTCGGCCAGCCGGAAAATCTTCTTCCGCCGTCCGTCGTCCAGCCGATCCAGAGCCTTGGGCATCAGCGCCAGCCGCGGGTTGCCGCTGAAGAATTCACGATGCTTGTTAATGAAGCGCCAGTAGAGGCCGTCCACGATGTCGCACCAGTCATCCTTCCGATAGTCACTCATCTTGCGCAGATAGTTGGAGCCGCAGATGTAGGGCTTGGTGGCGAAGATCCCGCCGTCGCTGAAAAGCCCCATGCCGTAGACGTTCGGACCCATCACCCATTCCGAGGAATCCACGAACA
>CBDTYJ010000225.1:0-4554 GCA_965364575.1 uncultured Gammaproteobacteria bacterium | reverse complement strand
CACGCCACGTTTCTCTGGCGCAACACCCACGCCAGCGCCAGCTGCGCCATCGAGGCTCCCAGCTCGTCGGCGATCGGTCGCAGGCGCTGCACCGCCTCCAGCAGCTCGGTGTCCTTGACCCGATCCATAAAGCTGTTCATCGTCGGATTGGCCGCCCGTGAATCCCGCGGGACAGGCTCACCCGGCCGGTACTTTCCGGTCAGCACCCCCTGGGCCAGCGGCGACCAGACGATCTGGCTGATGCCGTTCGCGGCGCAAAGCGGCATGACCTCGGTCTCCGGGTCCCGCCACAACATGGAATATTGAGGCTGACTGGAAACGAAGCGGACCACATCCGGGATATCCAGCGCAGCCTGGATCTCCTGGGCACGCCATTCGCTGAAGCCCACATAGCGGGCTTTGCCCGCGGCGACGACCTCGGTCAGCGCCTGCATGGTCTCGGCCAGCGGTGTCTCGTCGTCGTAGCGATGACATTGATACAGGTCGACATAGTCCGTACGCAGCCGTCGCAGGGATGCGTCGATCTGCTTGTGAATCTGTGCCGCCGACAGTCCGCGGTCAGTCTCGGACATCGGGAAATAAAGCTTGGTCGCCAGGATATAGTCCTGGCGGGGATAATCGCCAAGCGTCTCGCCCAGGAATTCCTCTGCAGCGCCGCGCGCATAGACATTCGCGGTGTCGAAGAAGTTGATCCCGGATTCAAACGCCTGGCGCACGCAGTCACGGGCCGCCGCGGCCCCGACCCCGCCGCCGTAGGTCAGCCATGAGCCCAGTGCGATCTCCGAAACGTTCAGATCGCTGTTTCCGAGTTGCCGGTATTTCACGGGGGCATTGTAACGCGGAGGGTCGAGGTCTGGCTCGATTGCCGTCAGGCAGGAGGGCGCGTCGAACCGGGTATCCGGGGATGGCACGCTTGCATGCCATGCTCCCGCTGACGGCTCAGAATTTCGCCCGGAGGCGTGCTCCGGTGATGCCCCGGGCCCTGCTTTCGCGCCAGATGATCAGACCGTTCGAAGCGATCACGACGCCGGCACCGATCAGGACCGACGGTAACGGCCAGTCATTCCAGATCAGCCAGCCGAATAGCGTGGCCCACACGATCCCGCTGTAATTGAACACCGTCACGATGGCTGCCGGCGCATTGCGGAAGGCGGTGGACAAGAGCCATTGTGCCAGCGCTCCGGACAAGCCGACGCCGAACAGCAGGGGTATCTCGGCCATGGTCGGCGTCACCGCGACCAGCGGTAATGGCAAGGCCGTAATCAGGGTGCCGATGACCAGGAAGTAGAAGGTGACGGTCTCCGGACGCTCATAGCGGCCCAGATAGCGCAGGATGATCTGCAGCGTCGCATGCATCAGGGCAGCGGCCAGCGCGACCGTGATGCCGAGCCCGCTCACGTGGCCGGCCGGACCGGTCATGATGACGACCCCGGCGAAACCGATCACCACCGCGGTCCATCGGTACGGCCCGACCCGCTCGCTCAGGAAGATCACGCCGAGCACCGGGATGAACAGCGAGGCCGTGAACAGCAGCACCGTGGTCTCGGCCATGGGCATGAGCGAGAACGCGGCGAAGGTGGTCACCAGGGAGATCGCGCCGAGGATGGCCCGGAGCCCGACCAGCGAAGGCTTGCTGCGTATTTCCAGGATATACCGCTTGCCGAACACGAAGACGAGAATCAGGAACGGCATGCAGGCGATCAGGTTGCGATAGAACGCGATCTCGATCACCGAATGTCTGACGCTCAGCAATTTGGCGAACACGTTCATCACCGTGAACATAAAGAACGCGGCCATGGCGGCCAGCATCCCGCGGACGACGTGTTCCTGGTGAGATTGAGCTGGCGTATCGGCGGACAAAGGCACTCCGTGGCTCCGTCTCCGCACGCAAGCGGTGCTCGGATGGCATGAGTCGGGGGCAGGCTGAATGTTCCCCCGGTCGACATTATCGCCGCGAAGTCGGGGATATGGGTAGGACGCTCCCGGGACCCAATGCAGGCAGCCCCGGCGCACGAACCTGCCGATGACGAATCAGTGTCTTTGCCGGCCGGCCGATCCCGTCTCCTGAAGGTAAGTCAGACCGGGAAGCCGAAGAAGCCGGTCACCTGGATCCGGCTCCGCCCATCAAGTCGAGTTTGCGGTTGTAACTGGCCTGGAGTTCCGGATCGCGGGCGAACTCCCTGGCCAGTTCGAAATTTCTCTGGGCCCCCTGCCGGTCTCCCAGGGACAGCTCGGTCAGGGCCAGCAGCTGGTGGAATCTGTGGTCCCCTCGCCGTATCCGGATGGCACGCTCGAGTTCGTTCCGGGCTGCGCGATATCGGCCATCGGCATAGTATTTCTCGGCCCGGGCATAAAGATAGAAGGGATTCCTGCGCATGGAGGACTCGGCCTGGCGGTGGTATTCGGCTGCCAGCTTCTTCCTGCCCTGGCTGTCGTACAGGCTGGCCAGATTGCTAATGGCCAGCATGTCGTCGTCGTTGTAGGACAGCGCCGTGAGATAGGCCGCCTCGGCATAATCCGGGTAGCCGGAACGGGCGTACAGAACGCCCAGGTTCGTCCACATGTAGTGCTCCCGAGGCGCCAGTTTGAGCGCAAGTCGCTGGTGCGCCAGCGCCTGGCGCGCGTCCTCTTCCAGCAGCCAGTGGATGCCCATGTTGTTGTGGTACTGGGCCAGGGCATATTCGTCCGATATCACCCGGTGGGGATATTCCTCGTCGAAGTTCGCGATGTCGAAATCCACCACCTGGTCGTCGGCCCGCTTGTACTCGAGCAGGACATTGATGTGACGGCTGGAAATGTACAGTTGGCCGCGCTCGTCCCAGGTCCGGGGCGTCTTGACCTCCTGGAAATACGCCGGCAATCCGATCTCGCGGGCCATGGCGACGAACAGGTTGGCGAAGGACAGGCAATTTCCCTCGCGCGAATGGAAAGTCTCTATAGCCGAGTTGGTTTCGAGACTGTCGTAACGGACCCGCATCCCTTCCTCTGTGAAGAGGGACTCCACCAGCATCCTGATCTTCTTCAGATGATGGGCGTTGTCGGGAATCTCCCTCGCGAGAAAGGCACGCATCTCGTCATCCAGGGCGAGGATATCCACGTCGGGCTCGGGCGCCCACAGCTCCTGCGGGCCGCTCAAAAGCGCCTCCCGGCCTATCGAGACCCGCGGGCTGGAATCCCTGCTCACCGGGGCACATGCGAGCAGCATCAGCGCCAGGAATCCTGTAGTGGCCAATCGAAAGTAACTCGTCACTTGCTCCTCGCCGCCGTCCGCCGCTTCCGGAAATTACTGCATCCGACGATCGTGTCGTCGATGCGATCGTACGCCGGAAATCTGCCCGCATGAATGCCTTGTTGTGCGGGCCCGGAAATTCCGGAAATCTGCCCCGGCACATACTATTAGATTGCAAAAAGCCGGGACGGTTCACCGCTTCACATCCTTCGTCCGGGCTGCCCCGATGCTTGCAGCGCTGAGCGAGCTCTCCGAATGATCGACGCAATATCCGGAGCAGCCCCGGGCGTGCGGCCGGCTGTATAGTTCCTCCATGACCGATCTGTTCGAACCTCTGAGTTTCGCCCACGGGCCGGCAATGAAGAACCGATTCATGCTGGCGCCCATGACCAACCAGCAAAGCCATCCGGACGGGAGACTGTCCGATGATGAGCGCCGCTGGCTGGTGATGCGCGCCGCCGGCGGATTCGGGCTCACCATGACATGCGCGTCTCACGTGCAGGCAGCCGGCCAGGGATTCCCCGGCCAGCTCGGGATCTTCTCCGAAGACCACGTGGAGGGGCTCACCGGGCTGGCAGCCGCGATCAGGGCCGAGGACAGCCTGGCGGTGGTGCAGTTACATCACGCGGGCGCGCGATCCCCCCGGTCCCTGATCGGCATGCAGCCCGTGTGTCCATCAGCCGAGCCGGAGTCCGGCGCCCGCGCGCTGAGCGGTGAGGAGGTGCGGCAGCTGATCCATGACTTCGTGGATGCGGCGGAGCGAGCGCAGCGCTGCCGCTTCGATGGCGTGGAGGTCCACGGTGCCCACGGCTACGTGCTCGCCCAGTTCCTCAGCCCGTGTATCAACCGGCGCACCGATGATTACGGCGGGTCGGCGGACAAGCGGGCGCGTATCGTCATCGAGATCCTCGAGCGTATCCGTGAACGCTGCGGCGATGATTTCAACCTCGGTCTGCGGCTGTCGCCGGAGCGCTTCGGTCTGGAACTGGCAGAGATCGTTGCCCTGGCCACGCGCGTTATGGGGTCGGGCCTTGTCGACTATCTGGATATGTCCCTGTGGGACTACGCCAAATACCCCGAAGATGAAAAATTCCGGGGCCGCTTGCTGCGGGATCATTTTCTTGAACTGGACCGCGGCCGGACCCGGCTCGGGGTGGCCGGCAAGATCGACTCGGGGGCAGCCGCCCGGGAATGCATCGACGCCGGGTTTGACTTCGTATCCATCGGACGGGCCGCGATCGTCCACCATGACTTCGTGGCCCGCATCGCCGCGGATCCCGGATTCGCCATGGCGGCCCTGCCCGTCACCGCGGACCATCTGCGCG
>CBDTYJ010000224.1:0-4575 GCA_965364575.1 uncultured Gammaproteobacteria bacterium | reverse complement strand
AGCCGGACAAGGCGCTCGAAGTGTTCGTGCGCATGGTGGACGTGGACAGCGACACGATCGAGACGCATTTCGCCCTCGGTAATCTGTTCCGCCGCCGCGGTGAGGTCAACCGCGCGATCCAGATTCACCACAACCTTTTCGAGCGTAAGGAGCTGCCGCGGCGGTATCGGGAGCAGGCCCTGCGGGCACTGGCCGAGGACTATCTGAAAGCCGGCCTGCTGGACCGCGCCGAGGAATATCTGAAACAGCTGGCCGACCGACCGGCCTTCCGGCGCGAAGCGCTCGAGCGGCTGGTGCTGATCTATGAGCAGGAGCGGGAGTGGCAGCAGGCCATCGCCATGCGCGACCGGCTTGCCGACGAGACCCATACCGGTCGCAGCCCGGTGGTGGCCCATTACTTTTGCGAGCTGGCGCAGAAGGCGCTGGCCGATGGCGATGAGGAACAGGCGCGCGAATATCTGCGCCGTGCCCGGTCCGCCGACCGCGACAATCTTCGCGGTGCGATCCTGCGGGCGGAGATCGCCGCCGGTGACGGGGACTATCGGCTGGCCTCGCGGCTGTACCGGAAGGTGATGGAGCGGGATCCGGGATTCGCGCCCCTGACACTGCCGGCCTTGCGACGCTGCCACGCGGCCATGGGGGACCATGCCGGTCTCGGCAAGATCCTTTCCGCCATGGTCGAAGAACGTCCCGGGCTGAAGGCCGGCCTCGCCTACGCGGCCATCGTCGACGAGGGCTTCGATGACCCCGTGACCCGCGAATGCATCGTTGATTTCATCAGGCGCAACCCGATGCTCAAGGATCTGATGGCGACGCTGCGCCCTGATGCTGCCGGCGGCGGGGAAGACGACCAGGGGCTACGACGGATCACGCGGGCCCTGCGCATGCTGGCCGCGTCCAATCCCAGCTATCGCTGCGAGAACTGCGGCTTCTCCGGCAAAGTGCTGCATTGGCAGTGCCCGACCTGCAAGAACTGGGACTCGACCCGTCCGACGGCCAGCTTCCATTTCGAGGCCAGCCTCGGCGTGCCCCGTCTGGCGCGATGAAAACCGTGCAATCGCGGTGGATTTCCGGGGGTCTACCGGAGCCCGATCGGCTCTAGCCTGTCTGCACTGGCCGCGTGGACGGCCGGGCAAACGAGGAAGGAGTCATATCATGTTGTCTGTCAGAGCCTGGCTTGCCGCCGCAAGCCTTTTCGCTACGTCCCTGGCCGCCGCCGGTCCGGTGGATATCAATACCGCCAATGCCGACCTGCTGGCCCAGGAACTGGAGGGCATCGGTCCCGCCCGGGCCCGGGCCATCGTCGCCTATCGGGAGACGAACGGGCCGTTTACCAGTGCAGAGGAGCTGCTGGAAGTCCAGGGGGTCGGCCCCCGGGTGCTGGATATCAACCGGGAGAATATCCGGCTCGAGACCACGGCTCGCTGAACGCCGACGCGGGCATCCGCTCTTTTGGCGCGGGTCGGCGGGATCGGTGCTCCGATTCCGCCGGTCCGTGATCCGCGTCGTTGCCAGCGGCATGGACGGTGTGCAAGCATCACCGGCCTGACAGGCGGGGCGATCCGGCCCCGCTCGAGGACCGGAGATAAAACGTGCCAGACGCGATCCGATACGCCGTATTCCCTGTCGCCGGCAAGGGTACCCGATTCCTGCCCGCGACCAAGGCCAGCCCCAAGGAGATGCTCCCGGTGGTGGACAAGCCCCTGATCCAGTACGCGGTGGAGGAGGCCATGGCAGCCGGCGCCACCAACCTGGTGTTCATTACCGGCCGTCACAAGCGGGCCATCGAGGATCATTTCGATACGGATTTCGAGCTGGAGGAACTGCTACGGGAGAAGCATAAGGAAAAACTGCTGGAGATGGTTCACACACTGGTGCCCGAGGACGTCAATTGCATCTACCTGCGCCAGGGCGCGCCCCTGGGCCTCGGTCATGCGGTCCTGTGCGCGCGCGCGGTGGTGGGGAATCAGCCCTTCTTCGTTCACCTGGCAGACGATCTGATCGATGCCCAGACGCCGTGTCTGGAACAGATGCGTCAGCTCTACGAGGAGACCGGCGGCAGCATCATCGGCGTACAACCGGTGCCGGCGGATCAGACCGACCAGTACGGCATCGTCGACGGCGAACCGGTCGACGACGGCGTCTGGCGGCTGCGTGCCATGGTGGAGAAGCCGGACCCCGCCTCGGCGCCATCCAATCTGGCCGTGGTCGGGCGGTATATCCTCGAACCCCAGGTGTTCGACTATCTGGAAACCATCGAGCGTGGAGCCGGCGGCGAGATCCAGCTAACCGATGCGATCGCCGCGCTGCTGGCCGACCGGCCGGTGCGGGCGTACCGTTTTGACGGCTTGCGCTTTGACTGCGGCAGCAAGCTGGGTTATCTGCAGGCCACCCTGCACTTCGGCATGAAGCACGAAGAGTTCGGCCCCGCGTTCTCGGACTACGTCCGGGCCGAGGTGAAGGCCGGCTAGACCGTCCCGAGACGAGGCGGACTTCGGCAAATCCTGCTGTCCTCGCCGTGGCGGATCGTTTAGGGTAGAGCCTCCCGATATCCATTGTCAGAGGATTTGATCCATGAAACGATTTTGGACGATGGCGGCCGCCGCGGCCGCATTGTGCTGGGCGGTCAGTGCTACCGCGGGCGATCCCGCGGCCGGCGAGGCGATCTACAATGAACAGTGTGCGGATTGCCATGAGCCGGATGATTTCGAGGGCGAGAGCGCTGCAGACATCGCCGCCCTGATCGGCTCCGAGGACACCGCCTCAATGCACAAAAAGAAAGCGGATCTGGCCAAGCTGAGTGCGGAGGACGTAGCCAATATCGCCGCTTTCTACGCGCAATAATCTTCATGGCTTCCCAACGCCCCAGGTCCTGCTCGGGAATCGGGCAGGAGCGGAAATATCTGCTCATAGCCGGTGACCACCGCACCGGCTTTTTTGTGGTTTTCCGCAGGCCAGCGGGGCCGCGCCCTGTCCAGTCAGGGTGACGGATATCCCCGGGGACATGCGACGGACCTCTTTTTGCCTATACGGGCCCCGGCGGCGCTGTTCGCGATCCGGGCGACCTGCATGGTGCTAAATCGTCCGAAATTGTGGCCGCAATTGATCTAGGTCATTTGCCGACGCTTCTCAATGGTCTAAAACTCCTTTTAAAGCAAGGATCAGCGACGGTTAACAAAAATCATCCCATTCGACCTCTACGGGGCTCATGTCGGCCTCTCGGCGGTTCGGGTCGTCTGGGCGGTTGTAGTGAATTCGCACACTTCGATCGCATCGCCGGATCGGGGCGCTTATTGTGGGCGTCATTCCTTTATTTGGGGGCAGTCATCATATGGACGCTTTGAAGAACGGCAATCCCCGCCTCTTCACGCTCCTCGCGGCTTGTATCCTTGCCGTCGGCATCGCTGGATGCGACGGTGATGACGGTGATCGCGGGCCAGCAGGCACAGACGGAACAGACGGCACCGACGGGCTGGCGTGCTGGGACCTGAATGGTAACGGCGTGAAGGACTTTCCCGACGAAGACACCAATGGAGACGGCGTCATCGACGTCAATGACTGCCGCGCCACAGGCGAAACGATAAACATCGGTGACGGCAGCGGCCTGACCGAGGAGCAGATCGAGGAACTCGGCGGCCTGGTCGCCGATATCATCGACGTGCAGGTGGCCAGCCCGCCGGTGGTGACCTTCACCGTCGAGGACGCCCATGGCAACCCGGCCCTCGGAATCACTGGAGGCGTGGCGTTCACTATCGCCAAACTGGTCCCGGCCGCGAACGGGGACGTGGCCTACTGGCAAAACTATGTGAACCGGGTGGAGACGGCCAATCCGGACGCCAACACACCCAACGTGCTGCCCCAGTCGGTGCAGGCGACGACCGACGGCGGGGGCACCCTGGAAGAACTGGGTGGCGGCATGTACGAGTACACCTTTGCCACGGACGTGGCCGATGTGACCGATCCCATCGCGGTGGCCTACGAACCGACCCTGCCGCATCGCGTCGGTCTCGAGATCCGTCTCAGCGGCGACGCCGAGCCGCTGGCGCCCGACAACCCGGTCTATGATTTCATCCCCGAGACCGGCGAGGTGCTGGAGCCGGGTTCCAACCTGATCGCCGACACCGAAAACTGCACCGCCTGCCATTATCGTTTCGATCTGCACGGCGGACCGCGACGCACGGTGGAATACTGCGTGACCTGCCACAACCGCGGCACAATCGATCAGGACACGGGCGAGTCGGTGGACATGGCCTATATGGCACATTCGATCCATCCGGGCCTGGAAGGCCGCGGTGTGCCGTACATCATCTACGGCTATGGGGACTTCATCCACGATTATTCCGAGGTCACCTACCCGCAGGATATTCTGTACTGTGAAAACTGCCACGAGGCTTCCGAGGCGACGCCCGACGGTGATCTCTGGAACGAATCGGCCACGGCTACGTCATGCGGCGGTTGCCACGCGACCGGTCTGGTCGCCCTGGACCCGGACGCGGTCACCGGTGTACCGGCCTATCAGTTCGACCATGGCGCTGCCGGCGCGGATGGCGGCTTCGACGTCGTCGCCCCCGACGG
>CBDTYJ010000223.1:0-4590 GCA_965364575.1 uncultured Gammaproteobacteria bacterium | reverse complement strand
TCTTTCGCCCTCTACAATACCGAAGCGGAGATCGATCGACTGGCAGAATCGCTGATGCGGGCGCACGAGGTGTTCGCCTGATGGATCTGAAGGACCTTTATCGCGACGTCATCGTCGACCACAATCGCTCGCCGCGGAATTTCCGCCAGATCGAGCCACCGCGCCATGACGCCGAGGGCTTCAACCCGCTTTGCGGCGACAAGCTCCACGTCTACCTGAGGCTCAATGACGGAGCCATCGAGGACATCAGTTTCGAAGGCTCCGGATGCGCCATCTCGGTCGCCTCCGCCTCGTTGATGACCGAGGCGCTGAAAGGCAAGACCGAAGCCGAGGCGATTGCCGTGTTCGAGCGCATGCACGCCCTGCTCGCGGGCCGGGACGACGATGCGGGAGACCTCTCCGAGCTGGGCAAGCTGGCGGCGCTGGCCGGCGTGCGTGAATATCCGACCCGGGTCAAATGTGCCAGCCTGTGCTGGCACACCATGAAGTCCGCCCTCGCCGGGGCCGGCACCGTCACCACCGAATAAGCGGAAGCCCCAGCAATGTTTGGCAAGAACAGCGAACCCGTACAACTCTATCGCGACTGCCCCGCGGTGCTGATCCCCGCCGGTGACGAAGTGATCCTGCGCCGCGGCGCAAACGCGTTTATCACCCAGGCCCTGGGGGGCAGCTTCACTATCTTCCTCGACGGCAACCTGTTCCGCATCGACGGCCAGCATGCAGACGCATTGGGCAAGGACCCGGTGGAGCCGCCGACGCTGCCGCCGGATGCGTCGAGGGACGACGTGGAGAAGCTCGTGTGGGAGCAATTGCGGACCTGTTTCGACCCGGAAATCCCGGTGAATATCGTCGACCTGGGCCTGATCTATCGATGCCAGCTGCGCGGCGCCGAGGAAGGCTGGCGTGTGGATGTGGAGATGACGCTGACCGCGCCGGGATGCGGAATGGGCGACATTCTGATCCACGACGTGCGGAGCAAGCTGGAGATCATCCCGTCGGTCAAGCGCGCCGACGTGGAGCTGGTATTCGATCCGCCCTGGAATCAGGACATGATGTCAGAGGCGGCCCGGCTGCAGACCGGGATGATGTACTGATCGGGAGCCGATCCGGATGAGCGAGCTTGAATGGCACGATGTCGCGGCGGATGGCGCCATACCTTTCGGGTCCTTCGCCGAGCTGGAGACCGACGACTATCTGATCGCGGTGTTCAATATCGACGGCAATCTCTACGCCATCGAAGACGTCTGCACCCACGATGGCGCCGAGTTGGCCGGGGGGCCGATCCAGGGGGACCAGATCATGTGCCCCAGACACGGCGCCCGTTTCTGCCTGCGCACCGGCAAGGCCCTCTCGGCGCCTGCCTATGAGGACGTGTCCACGTTCGAGGTCAGGATACATGAGGGGCGTATCCAGGTCGGGGTGCCCATATGATCTCGCGCGCTCTGGCTTTGTTGGCCCTGCTGGGTCTGATGTCGCCGATCCTGGCCGGCGCCGAGGACCCCCTGGCGCCGGCGGATCGGGCCGAGATCGATTTTCTGCTGCAGACGGTCGAGCAGTCCGGCAACACGTTCATCCGCAATGGCAAGGATCATGACGGGCAAGAAGCCGCGCGCCACATGCGCCGGAAGTTCGAGCATTACCTGGACAAGGGTGATGTCCGTTCGGCCGAAGACTTTATCCGCCTGGCCGGCACCGGCAGCCTGATCAGCGGGCGGCCCTACCGGGTCCGGCTGGAGGACGGCAGCGAGATCGACACCGCAGTGTGGCTGAACGAGGCCCTGGCCGATTTCCAGGCCAGCGGCCCGGACCGGCGGTCGGCCGGAGGCGCGCCATGAGGAGCCGGCTGCTGCCGCTGATCCTGGTTTGCACGGGCCTCGGCGCCTGTGTCGGCTACCGCCTGTCGCCGGAACCGCGCCTCCATGCCCATGACGGATTCCTGCAGGTCCAGCCGGCCGCCGTGACCGACGGGACCCTCAGCGTGATGACCGTCAACCTGGCCCACGGCCGCGGCAACGGCTTCCATCAGCTGCTCCAGGATGGAGACAAGGCCCGGGAGAACCTGGATGCCGTGGGCGTCCTGATCGATCGCGAACGGCCCCAGATCGTCGCGCTGCAGGAAGCGGACGCGCCCTCGCGTTGGAGCGGTGCATTCGATCATGTCGGCTACCTGGCCCAATCCACCGGCTTTGGCTGGAGCCTGCGAAGTGCCCACGCCGAGGGCGCGGGACTCCGCTACGGGACAGCCCTGATCTCCCGGCTGCCGGTCAGCGAAAAGGGCGCGTACACGTTTGCCCCGGCTCCCGCCGCGCTGCCCAAGGGTTTCAGCCTGCTCACCGTGCGATGGCCAGCGACCGGGCAGCTGGTAGACGTGGTCTCCCTGCATCTCGAGCCCCTGCGAGCCACCGTGCGTCAGCGACAGATGCGCCAGCTGGTCGCGTCACTGGCGGACCGGGATCGGCCGCTGATCATCATGGGCGATTTCAACACCGAGTGGGGTCACGACGACGGCGTGCTGAAGAGTATCGCGGAAGATCTCGGGCTACAGGCCTACGCGGCGGACGACCCCGGTCTGGCCACCTTCCCCCGCCTCAACCGGCGTCTGGACTGGATCCTCGTGTCCGGCCATTTCGAGTTCGTCTCCTACCGGGTGCTGCCGGATCCGATCTCCGACCACCGGGCCGTGGTCGCCGAGCTGCGCGCCCGGACGCCGGGCGTGGGTCCGGGCGCCGGGCCGTCACCGGCCACGCTGGCGGAGGGCACGTGAAGCGTCTGACCCTGCTTCGCCACGCCAAATCCAGCTGGGACGAGGCCGGCCTGGATGATTTCGATCGCCCGCTCAATCCCCGTGGTCGGCGCGACGCGCCACAGATGGGCCGCCGGCTCCGGGAGACCGCACAAGTCCCGGATCTGCTGATTTCGAGCCCGGCCGTCCGCGCGGTCACGACCGCTCGCATGGCGGCCCGGGAGATGGGATTCCCGGAAGAGCGCATCATCGAAGATCGCTCCCTCTATCACGCCAGCGCCCGTGAGCTGTTCGCCGTCGTGCAATCGCTGGAGACCCGCGCCGGCCACCTCATGCTCGTCGGCCACAACCCGGGATTGACCGATTTCGCCTCCAGTCTGAGCGACGCCCGTATCGACAACCTGCCGACGGCGAGTCTGTTCTGCGTGGACCTGGATATCATCGACTGGGATCAGCTGGGACCGGGAGCCGGACGCTTCGTCTATTACGACTTCCCGAAAAACAAACGGGGCTCGGCCCTGACGATCGACGACTTGTGAACCGGACCGCCCCGAACTCTTTCCGCCATTAAACCAGCAAGGAGCACCCAATGTCCGTCAGCCGTCACGCCGTAGTGGCCGAACCGATCCACGAGATCATCGCCGCCCGCTGGAGTCCCCGCGCCATCGATCCTGATCGGCCGGTCAGCCGGGACCAGATCACCGCCCTGCTCGAAGCGGCCCGCTGGGCGCCCTCGTGTTTCGGCGACGAACCCTGGCGGTTTCTGGTGTTCGACCGGGCTTCGGCGCCGGAAGACTGGGACCGGGCTTTCGCTTGTCTGGCAGAAGGCAACCAGACCTGGGTGCGCAACGCGCCTCTGCTCCTGGCCGCGGTGGCCGGCTCGCATTTTCGCCACAACGGCGAGCCCAACCGCTGGGCTCAATACGATACCGGCGCGGCCAGCGAGAACCTGTGCCTGCAGGCGGTCGCGCTGGATCTGGTAGCCCATCAGATGGGTGGATTCGACGGCGACCGATTGGCCGAGACCTTCGGTATCCCCGATGGATACACGCCCATGGCGATGATCGCCGTCGGTCACCCCGGGGATCCCGATGCCTTGCAGGATTCGCTCCGGGAAAAAGAACTCGCGCCCCGTCAGCGACAGCCACTGGGCGAGATCGCATTTGAGGGACGGTGGTCGACCTCCTACAATCCCTGAGCCCCAATGCCGTGATAACCGGGACGGATAAGAATGCAGATCAGCCTCCAGCGCCTGATCCCTCGCAGCGCCTTCTCGCGAGTCATCTGGGGGCTAGTTCTGGGAATCCTGGTCGGCATCTTCTTCGGCGAGCCCGCGGGCCGGCTCAAGATCCTGGGCGACGCCTATGTGCGGTTGCTGCAGATGACGGTCGTGCCCTACGTGCTGGTGTCATTGATCGGGGGATTGGGCCAGCTCCAGCCTGACCACGCGCGCCGGCTCGGCTCCCTCGGCGGCGGCCTCGTGCTTTTCCTCTGGGGACTTTCCCTGATTGCTCTGCTCTCCCTGCCCCTGGGCTACCCGGAATGGGAGGCGGGGAGTTTCTTCAGCACGACGCTGGTGGCCGAACGGGCCCAGTTCGATCCGCTGCTGCTGTATATCCCCGCCAACCCGTTCTATTCCCTGGCGAACACCATCCTGCCGGCCGTCGTCGTATTCAGCATCCTTGCCGGCGTGGCCCTGATCCTGGTCCCTGACAAGGCGGGGCTCCTGAAAGGATTGGACAACCTGACCCAGACGCTCATGCGGATGACGAACTGGGTGGTCAAACTGACGCCCTTCGGTATCTTCGCGATCGCTGCGAGCGCCTCGGGCACCATGCGGCCGGAAG
>CBDTYJ010000222.1:0-4592 GCA_965364575.1 uncultured Gammaproteobacteria bacterium | reverse complement strand
GCGACCAAGTCTGAGACGGTCAAACAGGTGGTTTTCCCGGCGGCGCTGCCGGGGATCGTCGGCGGTCTGTTGCTGGCGGTATCGCGCGCTATCGGCGAGACCATGATCGTTGTCATGGCGGCTGGCCTGGCGGCTAATCTGACGGCAAACCCGCTGCAGGCGGTGACGACCGTCACGGTGCAGATCGTGACGCTGCTGGTGGGTGATCAGGAGTTTGACAGTCCCAAGACGCTGGCGGCTTTCGCGCTCGGGTTGATCCTTTTCGTGTTCACCCTTGCTCTGAACGCTATCGCGCTGAGAGTAGTGAAGAAATATCGTGAGCAGTATGAATAAGACCGGTGATCCAGGCGCCCCAGGCAGGCCCATGACCGCGGACCAGGCCATGGCCAGAGTCAACGCGAGCCTGCGCAAGCGCTATGGCGCCGAACGCCGGTTCCGATTCTACGGCATCGCATCCGTCGTCGTCGGCTTGGCTTTCCTGGCATTGATGATGGTCAGCATCGTCGGCAAGGGTTACTCCGCGTTCCAGCAGAGCTATGTGGATCTGGATATCTACTTCGATCCCGAGGTGATCGACCCGGATGGCCTTCGCGATCAGGAAAGCCTGATGCGGGCCAACTACAACACACTGATCAGAAACTCACTGCTGTTTCTGTTCCCCGAAGCCTCCGGACGCCGTGACCGCAGGGCGTTGGGCGCCCTGATCAGTAATAGTGCCGCATTCGATCTGCAGGATATGGTGATGACTGACCCGCTGTTGATCGGTCAGACGCGCCGCGTCTCGGTGCTGGCCAGTGCGGATGCCGACATGCTCAACAAAGGCAAGATCAGTCGGACGGTCCCGGAGAGCGAGCGCAGAGTGTCAGATCAGCAGATCGCCTGGCTCGAGACCCTGCGTGATCGGGGACGCTTCGAGAAGCGCTTCAACACCGCCTTTTTTACCCGCGGCGATTCCCGGGATCCGGAGTTGTCGGGTATCTGGGGCGCGATGAAGGGGTCTTTCTACATGCTCCTGATCACCCTGGCTCTGTCTTTCCCGGTCGGCATCGGCGCTGCCATCTATCTGGAAGAGTTTGCGCCAAAGAATCCGGTGACAGATTTTATCGAGATCAATATCAACAACCTCGCGGCGGTGCCTTCGATCGTCTTCGGTCTGCTCGGCCTGGGCGTATTTCTGAATTTCTTCTCGATGCCGCGATCGGCGCCGATGGTCGGCGGCCTGGTGCTAACCTTGATGACGTTGCCGACTATCATCATCTCGGCACGCGCTTCACTGAAATCGGTGCCGCCCTCGATCCGCGAGGCTGCTCTGGGCATGGGTGCATCGCAGATGCAGAGCACGTTCCATCATGTATTGCCATTGGCCATGCCCGGGATGCTTACCGGCACGATCATTGGCATGGCCCGGGCGCTGGGAGAAACTGCGCCGTTGCTGATGATCGGGATGGTAGCGTTTATCGTCGATGTCCCGCAGGGCCTGTTCGACCCGTCCACTGCGCTGCCGGTGCAGATCTACCTCTGGGCTGATGCCCCCGAACGGGCCTTCGTCGAACGGACTTCGGCAGCGATCATCGTGCTGCTGGGGTTCCTGGTGCTTATGAACCTGAGCGCGATCATCCTGCGCAAGCGCTACGAGCGTCGCTGGTAGCAACTGGTCTAGAATTACGGCAGCAGAGTCCTATGGAAACCAGCACGATGACCCAGGATACACGCCCCGAGATATCGCCTGAGCCACCCTCGCGTGAGGCGGCGTCCGTGGCCATGAGCGAGGCGCGGAGTGCGGAGGTGCCCGATACGACGTTCGGCGTCATCGAGCACCCGGATCCGATTATCAATTGTCGGGACGTCAACGTGTTCTATGGTGACAAGCAGGCCGTATTCGATGTCAACCTGGACATCGGTCGTCATCAGGTGATCTCGATGATCGGGCCGTCGGGTTGTGGCAAGTCGACCTTCCTGCGCTGTCTGAACCGCATGAACGATACCATCGACATCGCCAGGGTCACCGGCACGATCGAACTTGACGGCGAGAATATCTACGACCCGAAGATTGATGTAGTGCCATTGCGGGCCCGGGTCGGCATGGTATTCCAGAAGCCGAATCCGTTTCCGAAATCGATTTATGACAACGTCGCCTACGGGCCGCGCATCCACGGTCTGGCAAAGGACAAGGTCGAACTGGACGAGATCGTCCGCACCAGCCTGGAAAGAGCCGGACTCCTCGGCGAGGTCAAGGACCGCCTGGATCAGCCCGGCACGGGTCTATCTGGCGGTCAGCAACAGCGGCTGTGCATCGCGCGGGCCATCGCCGTTTCGCCCGATGTGATCCTGATGGATGAGCCGTGTTCGGCGCTGGATCCGATCGCCACGGCGAAGATCGAGGATCTGATCGACGAACTGCGGGAAAACTACACGATCTGTATCGTCACCCATTCCATGCAGCAGGCAGCCCGGGTCTCACAGCGCACCGCTTACTTCCATCTGGGTTATCTGGTGGAGGTGGACGAGACGGACAAGATCTTTACCAATCCCACGCACAAACTGACCGAGGACTACATCACCGGCCGTTTTGGCTGATAGCGGGGCCCCCGGGCCAGCGCCGGAGTTTCAGATGTCTGACCACATGACCCAATACACCGAAGGGCACACAGTGCGGGCATTCGATGCCGAACTGGAGAAGCTCCGCACGCTGGTGCTGCAGATGGGCGGCCTGGTGATCGATCAGGTGCAGCGGGCAGTCCATGCTATCCGCAAACGGGACATTGGATCAGCAAGACTTGTCGTGGAGCGAGAGGCGGCGGTCAATCAGTACGACATGGATGGCGAAGAACTGATCTTCAATCTGCTGGCGAAGCGCCAGCCGATGGGCGCGGATCTGAGAATGATTATCTCCTATATGCGCGCAATAACCGATCTGGAGCGCTGCGGCGACGAGGCCAAGAAGATCGCCAAGATCGCCAGACGCCACATCGATGATGGCGCGGATATCGATGTCGATTTCGATGGCTCGACCGAGAGCATGGGGGAACTCGCCGCTGACATATTAAGGACGGCCGTAGAGGCTTTGGATAACGCTGACGAGGAGAGTGCGATCCAGACCGCCAAGGAAGACGCCAGACTGGATGCCGAATACAAACGCTCCGTCCGCAGCATCCATGACGCGATGATCTCGCGGCCGGCGCTGGTCGATGTCGCGGCTGATCATGTAGTGGTGATCAAGGCGCTGGAGCGCATCGGCGATCACGCCAAGAACATCGCCAAGTACGTCGTCTTTATCGTCCAGGGGAAAGATGTGCGACACGTAAAGGCCAAAGCGCTGGACCGGGATCTCTGAGCCTAGCGGGCCGCCCGCAGGAGTTCGTTGATCCCCACCTTGGACCGGGTCTTCTCGTCGACCCGTTTGACGATCACCGCGCAATAGAGGCTGTAACGCCCGTCCTCGGCGGGGAGAGTGCCGGATACGACCACCGATCCTGCCGGGACCCGGCCGTAGAGCACCTCGTCGTTCTCCCGGTCGTAGATGCGGGTGCTCTGGCCGATGAAGACGCCCATCGAGATCACCGCGCCGCGCTCGACGATGACCCCTTCGACGACCTCGGAGCGGGCGCCGATAAAGCAGCCGTCCTCGATGATGGTGGGTGCGGCCTGCAGGGGTTCCAGCACGCCGCCGATGCCGGCGCCGCCCGAGATGTGGACGCCAGCGCCGATCTGTGCGCAAGAGCCCACCGTGGCCCAGGTGTCCACCATGGTGCCGGGCCCGACCCAGGCGCCGATGTTGACGTAACAGGGCATCAGCACCGCATCGGGTGCGATATGGGCGCCTCGGCGTACGGTGGCCGGCGGCACGATCCTGGCGCCGTCGCGCTGGAACTGCTCGAGGCCGTATGCCTCGTGCTTGAGGGGCACTTTGTCGAAGTAGCGGGTGTGGCCACCGTCCACGACCCGGTTGGGATGCAGGCGGAAATAGAGCAGCACCGCCTTCTTGACCCATTCGTTGACCCGCCAGCCGCCGGCATCGGGCTCGGCCACGCGCAGTTCGCCGTTGTCCAGAGCGGCGATCACGGTCTCGACCGCGGCGCGCAGCTCATCCGGGGCCTGTTCCGGCGACAATCCACTGCGGCTTTCGAAAGCCTGTTCGATGATCCGGCGGGCTTCGTCCATCAAGGCTCCTCCCTGTGGGCCGCTCAGAGCGTGCGGCAGAAATCGCGAATCCGGCGGGCTGCCTGCACGCATTGTCCGGTGCTGGCCACCAGCGAGATCCGGACGCGTCCGACGCCCGGGTCGCCCGCTTCGGTGGGGCGCGAAAGATAGCGTCCCGGCAGCACCGTCACGTGCTGGCGGGCGAACAGATCCCTGGCGAAGACCTCGTCGTCGATCGGCGTGGGCGCCCACAGATAGAACGCGGCAGCCGGTGCCGCCACATCCAGGACACCGTCCAGGATCGGCATCACCGCTTCGAATTTCTCCTGATAGAGAAGGCGGCTGGCCTTCACGTGAGCCTCGTCCTCCCAGGCCGGCAGGCTGGCGCGCTGGACCGCCAGCGGTACCGCGCAGCCGTGATAGGTCCGGTAAAGCCGATAAGCGGCCATGAT
>CBDTYJ010000221.1:0-4609 GCA_965364575.1 uncultured Gammaproteobacteria bacterium | reverse complement strand
ATCAACAAGCTCAACCGGATCTCCCGGCAGATGCTGCAGGAGATGGGTCGCGAGCCGACCCCCGACGAGCTGGCCGAACGGATGGAGATGCCCGAGGACAAGGTCCGCAAGGTGCTGAAGATCGCCAAGGAACCGATCTCCATGGAGACGCCCATCGGCGACGACGAAGACTCGCACCTGGGCGACTTTATCGAGGACGGTTCGGTGGCCTCGCCGATCGACTCGGCCACGGTGGAGAGTCTGAAGGAGACGACCCACGCGGTGCTCGCGGGCCTGACGCCGCGGGAAGCCAAGGTGCTGCGGATGCGCTTCGGCATCGATATGAATACCGATCACACCCTGGAAGAGGTCGGCAAGCAGTTCGACGTCACCCGGGAGCGGATCCGGCAGATCGAGGCCAAGGCCCTGCGCAAGCTCCGTCACCCCAGCCGTTCGGAGCAGCTGCGCAGCTTCCTGCTCGAGGAATAAGCGATCCGGGCCGGGCTGGGACTGAAGCCCCGCTACCGGTCCCGCCGGGGACCGGCGTCAGGCCAACTATGACAGTGCCCCGCCTATGCGGGGCGCTTTCATTCAGAAGACCGTAATCCGCCGGACCGGCAGCCGGCAGCGTTCAGGCGGACTCCCCGGTACCCACGCCAGGCACGAAGAACGAACGGGAGCACTCCAGGCCGCTGACCAGGCGCCGCAGATGGGCCAGATACCGCCCCGGACCAGCGCCCGGCTCGTCACTTGCCGCCGCCAGCAGGGCCATGGCGGTTTCCCGCCGCTCGACGAAAGCCTCCAGCTGTCGCCTGCCCTCGGCCGAGCTCTCGCTGAGACTGCGCGAGCCCCGGCTGCTGATCTCGGCACACAGATCGGATGCCCGGCGGGCGAGGAAACGCCATTCGGCGCTGATATTCTTGTTTATTCTTTGTTCGGACATCATCCCGAGCCTCTTGTAGATACGCGGGCTTTGCGCGGGTCGGAGGTCAAAGATAGATCAAATCGCGCACGCGCGCACCCCGACCCGGTCACAATTCGGCCGAGGTGCCGAGCCGCCGGGCGGCGGCCTCAGGCCGGCACGTAATCGGGATATTCCGGGCTCCAGGTGGCGGCCGCGAGGATCCTCTCCGCCTCCGTCGCTTCCAGCTTGTCTCCGACCCCGTCGATCCCGGCCCGGATCATGACCGCGACCGTGACCCGGGCGGTCACCTCACGCAGCCGGCTCACAGCCGGGTACAGCATGCCGGCATCCATTTCTTCCCGAGTCACCTGGTCGGCGAGAGCGGCTGACGCCGCGGTGAGCATACCGTCGGTAACGCGGCTGGCACCGGACAGCAGGCTGCCCATACCCAGACCGGGGAAGATGAACACGTTATTGCCCTGGCCGATGCGATAGCGGCGGCCGCCGTACTCCACATCGGCAAAAGGACTGCCGGTGGCGACCATTGCCCGGCCGTCAGTCCAGCGGATGATCTCCTCCGGTCGCGCCTCGGAAAAATCGGTGGGATTGGAGAACGGCAGGATCAGCGGTGTGTCGCAGCCGGCCATGACCGAATCGACGATCTCCCGGTTGAAGGCGCCGGGCTGACCGGATGTGCCGATCAGTACCGTCGGTTTGAATCGTTCGACCACGTCCTCCAGCTGCCGGTGGGCGGGATCCCCGAGCCCGAATTTCTCGGCCACAGCCGGGGGCCAGGCGAGATCCCTCTTGTACCCGTCGCTGATATTGACGTCATCCACGAGCAGACCGCGGCTGTCGAGACAGGCGACCGGGCACTCGCTGCCGCCGGCCGCGTCCATCGCCGAGCGTATCTGGCGGCAGATGCCGAGCCCGGCGGCGCCGGCACCGTGGATCACGACCCGCTGAGCGCTGAGGTCGCCATCGATCCGGCGCATGGCCGCCAGCACGCCGGACAGGGCCACCGCGCCGGTCCCCTGGATATCGTCGTTGAAACTGAGCAGCCGATCCCGATATCGCTCCAGCAGTGTCGCGGCATTGTTCTTGCGGAAGTCCTCCCACTGCAGCAGTGCGTCCGGGAATACCTCCATCACGGCCTCGACGAACTCCTCGATGAAATCGAAATAGGCCTCTCCCCTCAGGCGACGATGGGACCAGCCGAGATACAGGTCATCGTCGAGCAGGGAGACATTGTTGGTCCCCACATCGAGGCTGACCGGCAGGGTGTTGGCCGGCGGGATGCCCGCGCCGGCGCAATAGAGCGACAGCTTGCCGATGGAGATGGCCATGCCGCCGGCGCCCTGATCGCCGATGCCGAGGATGGACTCGTTGTCGGTCACGACCAGCAGCCGGACATCGCGTCCCTCCGACGCGTGGCGCAAGACCTCCGCCATCCGCCCGCTGTGACCGGGCGTCACCCAGACACCGCGGCCGCGCCGGAACACATGGCTGAATTCCTTCGTCGCCCGGCCCACCGTCGGGGTGTATACGATGGGCATCAGCGATTGCAGATCGTCCATCAACACCCGGTAAAACAGCTGCTCGTTGCGATCGTGGAGTTCGGCCAGCTCCAGGTACTTGTCCATGGGGTCCTTGAAATGGGCCAGGGTGGCGCAGAAACGCTCGGCCTGCTGCGCCATGGTGTTGACGCCCGTGGGCAACAGACCTTCCAGCCCCAGTGCGCGCCGCTCCGCGTCCGGGAACGCCGAGCCCTTGTTGAGCAGCGGGTCGCGGATCAGGTCATAGCCGCGGCGACTGACCTTCAGTGGCTGACCCTTGGCGGGAAGCTGCCAGATGCGATGGGACACGGGACTCTCCTTGATGCAGTGGATTGGGGGTCGGGGCGAGTCAATCGAGTTGCGGCGACCTGATCACCATCATCTTGTCGATCTGCATATCCTCGATGGTGTACGGGATGCCGCCGACGCCGAGACCGGATTGGCGCAGACCGGCAAATGGCATGCCGTCCACCCTGAACGCCGTGTGATCGTTGACCATGACCGCCGAGGCATCCAGACGGGTGAACACCCGCATCGCCGTCTCCAGATCCGCGGTGAACACGGCGCCCTGGAAAGCCACCGGCAGGGCATTGGCCTGTTCTATGGCATCGTCCAGATCGTCGTAAGGATAGACGCAGACCACCGGCCCGAAAATCTCTTCGGTGCTGACGCGCGCGTCATCGGGCGGCTGATAGAGCACGGTTGCCGCGTAACAGGTCTCCTCCAGCGCCTCGCCACCGGTGAGAATCTCGCCACCCGCCGCGACGGCCTCCTCCACCCATTCGCCGACTCGCCGGACTTCGGCGGGGCGGATCAAGGGCCCGACTTCGGTCTCCTCCAGCGTGGGATCGCCGACGCGCAGGGCCTCAGCCCGGACGGCCAGCCGTTCGGCGAACTCCCGCGCCACGCCCTCTTGGGCGAAGACCCGCTGCACCGATACGCACACCTGGCCCGCGTGATAGAAGCCGCCCTTGGCGACCGCTGCCGCCGCCGCATCGAGGTCAGCGTCGGCCGCCACGAACAGGGGCGCCACGCCGCCGTGCTCCAGCGCGCAACGGGCGCCCGGCGCCAGTCTGGACCGCAGCATCCAGCCGACCCGCGCGCTGCCGATAAAACTGAAGAACGCCACCCGTGCATCCGTGACCAGCGCCTCGGCCGTGGCCAGGTCCTGTGTGACCAGCGCCTGGGCCCAGGCCGGTGCCAGACCGGCCTCTCTAAGGAGCTGGACGAAGCGGAGACAGGACAGCGGCGTATCCTCCGCGGGCTTGACCACCACCGGACAGCCGGCCGCCACCGCGGCCGCCACCTGATGCACGATGAGGTTGAGCGGATGATTGAATGCGCTGACCGCCACCACGGGCCCGATGGGCTGCCGCCTCGTGAAGGCCAGGCGGCCAGCTCCGGCGGCGGTGCCGCCCATGGGGATGACCTCGCCCTGGTGACCGCGGATGGTCTCGATGCAGAGGCTCAGACCGTCGATGGCGCGGGCCACCTCGACCCGGGAATCGATCAGGGGCTTGCCGCCCTCACGGGCGGCCAGCAAAGCCAGCTCCTCGGCCTTTCCGGACATCAGCGCGGCGGTCCGTTCCAGGATCGCCACCCGCTCGTGCACCGGCAGCCAGGCGTCGCGATCCCCAAACATCCCCTCGGCGGCGGCCAGCGCGGCTTCCACGTGGTGTTGATCCCCGGTCTCCACCTCGGCGATGGCCTGGCCGTCGTAGGGCGCATACACGGTCTCCGCGCCGACGGCAGGCAGTTCGGCGGCGATCATCGAAGCGTACCGTTCCATCTCGGTCATTCCTTACATGGGCTGGGTGATCTCACCCAGGCGTTTGGTCAGGGCGGGGTTCTCCCGGTAATCGATCGGGATCACGACCAGGCTGGGACCGGGCTCCTGAAACGCGGTCTCCAGCGTCCCGCGCAGGTCCCGGCTCCGGGCGACCAGGTGGCCTGTCCAGCCGAAGGCCTCGGCCAGCCGCAGCCAGTCCGGATTGCCGAATGACAGATCCGTATGGCGTTTGAACTCGTTGTCCTGTTTCCAGGCGATCAGACCGTAGCCGCCGTCCTCCCACACCATGGCCACGAGACTGGACCCTAGTCGGCGCGCGGTCTCCATCTCCTGGACATTCATCAGGAACCCGCCGTCGCCGGCCACCGCCAGGATGCGGCG
>CBDTYJ010000220.1:0-4621 GCA_965364575.1 uncultured Gammaproteobacteria bacterium | reverse complement strand
CCCTGCTTTTTATCACGCTGCTGATCGTGCTGGCCGCTTGCGATCCGGGCGACACGAGCCCGGCAACGGTCGCCAGACCTGCCGCCCCGACTTCCTCCGGCCTGGACCCGGCCGACATGGACACGACATCGAACCCCGGGGACGATTTTTATCGATTCGCCAACGGCGGCTGGCTGGACCGGACGGAGATTCCGCCCGAGCGGGCTTCTTACGGGGCTTTTGTGGAGGTCCACGAGCGGAACGAAAAGCGGCTGAAGGCGATCCTGGAGGACGCAGCGGCCGCAGACGCGCCCGCCGGCAGCGATCTGCAGCTCGTTGGCAGCTTCTACACCAGCTATATGGACGGAGCGCGGGCCGACAGACTCGAAATCGAGCCCCTGAGCGGATTGCTGGCACAGATCGACGACGCCGAAACTCATGACGACCTGCTCCGTCTGTTCGGCCGGTTTCTGCGGCTGGGGATAGAAGACCCTTTCGGCTATTACGTGGACCGCGACCGGGGCGACACCCGGCGCAGCCTGTTCTATCTGTGGCAGGGCGGGCTGGGTCTCCCGGACAGGGACTATTACCTGAAGGACGACGAAAAGTTCGCGGCCATCCGGGCCGCGTATGCCGACTATGCCGACACCCTCCTCGCCCTGTCGGGTAGCGTCGATGCCCGCGCGGCCGCCGACGGCATCCTCGCCCTCGAAACGAGCCTGGCGGAGATCCACTGGCCGCGGGAGAAGCTTCGGGACCGCATCGCCACCTACAACCTGACCGACCGTGAGGGACTGTCCTCGATGGTGCCGGGCTTCGACTGGAGCCTCTACCTGGAAGCGGCCGGACTCGGGAGCCAGGAGGAACTGGTAGTCGGCACCCCCAGCTTCTTCACCGGTTTCGGCCAGATCTTCGCCGACACCGAGCTCGATCTGTGGCGCAGCTACCTGCGGTTCAAGCTGCTCAGCAGCTTCGCCGAGCAGCTGAGCGCCGATTATGCGGACGCCTATTTCCAGTTCTACGGCAAGACCCTGCGCGACAAGGAACAGCCCCTGGAGCGCTGGCAGTACGCGCTCAGCAATATCAACCGCATCCTGGGCGACGCCCTGGGCCGGCTGTATCTGGAGCGCTATTTCCCGGATTCGGCGAGGACGCGCACCGAGGCCATGATCGAGAACCTGCGGGCCGCCTTCCGCGAGTCCATGGACGAACTCGAGTGGATGTCGCCGGAGACCCGGGAGCAGGCAAAGCGCAAGCTCGAGGCGCTCACTGTCTATGTCGGTTATCCCGGCACCTGGCGTGATTACGACGGTCTCGAAATGCGCAGGGATGACCTGGTCGGCAACAAGATCCGCGGTCTGCAGTTCGACTACGAGGCCAAGCTCAGGGAGCTGGACGAGGGACCCAGGGATGGTGAATTCGGATATCCGACGCACCTGGTCAATGCCTATTACCGACCGACCGCCGGGGAGCTGGTGTTCCTGGCCGGCGTGCTGCAGCCGCCCTTCTTCGATCTCGACGCCGATGAAGCCATCAACTACGGAGCCATCGGCGCCGGTATCGGTCACGAGATGAGTCACGCCTTCGATGACCAGGGCCGCAAGGTGGACGAGAAAGGCGAGAACAGGGACTGGTGGACGCCCGAGGACGCCGAGAGATACGAGCAGCGGGCGGCGGTTCTGGTCGATCAGTTCGCCCGATACGAACCGATCGACGGCGTGCCCATCAATGGCCAGCTCACCCTGGGTGAGAACATCGCTGATCTGGCCGGACTCACCATCGCCTATCGGGCGTACCGGCGGTCACTGGACGGTCGCGAACCGCCGGTCATCGACGGCTACACCGGTGACCAGCGTTTCTTCCTCGGTTTCGCCCGCATCTGGAGGACCAAGATCCGTGAAGGCCGCCTGCGGGAGCTGTTGCTGAGTGATCCCCATTCGCCCGGCCCGTACCGGGTCATCGGCACCCTGAGCAACATGCCGGAGTTCCATCGCGCCTTCGGGATCGGGGAAGGGGACGCCCTGTACCGTCCGCCAGCAGACCAGGTCCAGATCTGGTAAGCGATCAGAGGCAAGAATGCGCGGACCTGACCGATGGGGAACTTCCCGATAGTTCTCCTCCTTAACAGAAAACGACCAGAGACTTTCGACATGACCAGACGAATCGTGATGCCGATCCTCACCCTGTTTGCATTGGCCGGTTGCGGCGATGCCGAGCAGGCCGCCGCGCCGCCGGGAGACGCCGAGGCGGAGGCGACCATCAGCAGCCTCACTGAAAACAGCGACCGCTTCGAGGGTCTGTTCGACTTGTTCGTGGATCGGGACACGGGCGAGGTGCGGATGCTGATCGAGCCGGAGGACCTCGACCACGAATATCTCTACGTAGCCACCACCCAGGATGCGCCGCTAGAAAGCGGCCGCTTCCGCGGCCGCTACGAGGGCACCGATGCCGTCCTTGCCATCCGGCGGCATTTCAAGCAAATCGAATTCGTCAAGGAGAACGTGAATTTCTATTTCGATCCCGACAGCCCGCTGATCCGGGCGGCCGATGCCAACATCAGCGAGGCGGTGATGGCGGTCGCGGCCATCCTCGCGGAGGACGAGGACAGCGGGGCTGTGTTGATCGACGCCGGGCCGGTATTCCTGACCGAGGCCCTGACCCAGATAAAGCCGGCGCCCGATCCCAAGGCAGAACCCGGCCAGGCGCTGGATCTGGGCGGGCTCAGCGAGGAGAAGACCAAGTTCCTGCAGGTCCGTTCGTACCCCGACAACGCGGATTTCTTCGTCCAGTACGTCTATGAGAATCCTGCGCCGGTCTACACGGGCGAGGAGGAGATTACGGATGCCCGCTACATCAGCATCAATTTTCAACACAGTTTCGTACGGCTGCCCGACAATGATTTCCAGCCCCGACGCGATGATCCCCGGGTCGGCTATTTCTCGACTTTCAAGACGGACATGTCGGACCAGAGCGCCGCTCCGTGGCGCGACGTGATCAAGCGCTGGCATCTGGAGAAGAAGGATCCCGGCGCTGCACTGTCCGATCCCGTGGAGCCGATCGTTTTCTGGCTCGAGAACACGATGCCGGAACAGTACCGGGAGGCGATAAAGAACGGCACTCTGGCCTGGAACGAGGCATTCGAATCAGCGGGTTTCCGCAACGCGGTGGAAGTCCGCGTCCAGCCTGACGACGCCGAATGGGACGCCGGTGACATCCATTACAACGTGATCCGCTGGCAGGCTTCGCCGACACCGCCGTTCGGCGGTTATGGCCCCATCTTCGCCGACCCCCGGACCGGGCAGATCCTCGGCTCGGACATCATGCTGGATCACGCCTGGGTGACCAACCGGCTGCGTACCGATGTGTTGTTCAGCCAGGAAGGGGCGGAGCACCCGGCGCAGGGCTTCTGCAGCGCCGGGGCGCATATCGCCGCGTCGCGTGTCGCCGCTCAGGCCATGCTGGCTGCCCGCGACGCAGGGCCGGAAGAGGAGAGCGTGATGCTGGAACAGTCGCTCTACGAACTGGCGTTACACGAGGTGGGCCACACTCTCGGGCTGAACCATAATTTCCGCGCCAGCCAGATGCTCACGCCGGAAGAGCTTTACGAACCGGAGATCACCCGGGAACGAGGGCTGAAAGGCTCGGTCATGGATTACACGGGACCCGCCCTGGCGCCGCCGGGCAAGGAGCAGGGGCTGTATTACGACATCGCGCCAGGCCCCTATGACCACTGGGCCATCGAATACGGGTATTCGGAGGCCGTCGCGGATTCGGCGGAGGAGTCCGCGCGACTCGAAGCCATCCTGGCTCGCTCCACCGAGCCGGATCTGACCTTCGGCAACGACGGCGACGATATGCGCAGTCCGGGCGCCGGGATCGACCCGACCATCATGATCTTCGATTACAGCAGCGATGCCATCCGCTACGCGGCCGATCGCTTCGATCTGGTCGACCAGACCATGGACCGGTTGCTGGCGAAGTACCGCAAACCCGGTGAGACCTACAGCGATCTGGCCAACGCGCACATGATGCTGATGGTGGATCTCCAGCGCCAGGCGACTGCCGTCTCCCGTTATGTGGGCGGCGTCATCATCGACCGGGCGGTGGTGGGTCAGCCCGGTGCGCGGGATCCATTCAGACCGGTAGCCCGCGGCGAGCAGCGCCGGGCGATGGATTTTATCGCCGAACGTGTCTTCGCCCCGGGCGCTTTCTCCGCGTCAGCGGAACTCTATCGCCATCTCCAGGTGCAGCGGCGTGGATTCGAACTCTACGGGAAGACCGAGGATCCGAAGATCCACGCGACGGTGCTGACGATCCAGCGCGGGATGTTCGACCATCTCCTGAACCCGGTGGTGCTGGCCCGCATCGGCGATAGCGCGCTCTATGGTAATCAATACCTTCCGGCCGAGGTGTTCGCGGACCTGAGCGACGCAGTCTTCAGCGCCGATCTTGGCGGCAGCGTCAACGGTTTCCGCCAGAATCTTCAGCGCGAATATGTGGACCGGCTTATCGTGATCGCCGCGCCCGACAATTCCGCAGGCTTCGACAGCGCCAGCCGGTCTCTTGCCCTGTTTGAGCTGATGGAGATCCGGCGCCGACTGGGATCGGCCGCGTCGCCGGATCGCGCCACCCGGGCCCACCG
>CBDTYJ010000219.1:0-4660 GCA_965364575.1 uncultured Gammaproteobacteria bacterium | reverse complement strand
GTTGGTCTCGGGCGTCAATCCGATTCCGGCGGCAAACGACGGATCCGATGCGTTGTGGATGACATGGATCTGCGCCCGTGCATAGCCCTCGCTGGTGACGGTCTGCGCCGCCACCGCTTCGCTGTTGGCCGCCACCGCATCGACGAAACGCCGATTAACCCGAAGCGCCCGCAGCAGCCCCGGCGTGTACCAGAATCCCATGTCCCGGCGGGAGATCACGACCCTGACGCCGGCCGCCTTGAGGAAGGGCGGCAACAGGACTGTGGTGTCATTAAGAAACAGGTGTGCAAGCCTGACACCGTCACGACGCAGCCTCAGGGCGAACGTCGCCGCCCGCCACCAGCTCGCCGGGCTCGCCATGCTGCGTATACCGAGACACTCCACCGGTATGGGGCAGTCCGCGGACTCCGTGTACGCCGAGCCTCGCAGCACCGCCAGCCGGCAACTCCAGCCTCTTTCTCTCAGTGAGGTGCCCAGACGGATGAGTTGCCGCTCGGTCCCGGCCCTGGCATGGATCAGCCGATCGGCCACGAGCGCGATCTTCTCCCCACTTCGCGTCATGCCCCATGCCTCGGCTGCCACAGGATCTGTTTGTGCCCGCGGATGAAGCGGAAAAACGCCATGCCGGAAGCGCCGTTCACGAGTACAAAATACCAGGGCCAGGCGCAGAGCCGGCTCTTCGACCACCCCATCCCCCCGGCGGCCGCCAGCAGGTAGAAAAGCAGCTGCCCGCTCATCGCGGCGGTATAGATTCCGCCTCCCGGAGCCAGGGCAAGATTGATCGGCAGCAGCGCCAGCAGCGGGAGGAATGCGGTGTATCGCAACAGTTTGTGGGAAAAGAGCTGGAAGGAGAACAGGCCGTAACGCAATGGATTGAACAGCCTGCGCATGTCCCACAGGGCCCACAAAGAACGCAGGCTCACACGCACGCGCATGCGGAACTCGGCCGCGCCCTCCACCAGGACTTCCTCCCTCAGCACGGCCGCCGGTTCGTAGACCACCCTGTACCCGCCGGCGACGACCGAGAGCGGGAGCACGAAGTCCGGGATCTGATCCGGACGCATTGGGCGGTAGAGAGACTTGCGGACCGCATCGATGCCGCCGTCGACACCCACCACGGAGCCGGTGACGCTCTCCCATGCGCGCAGCGCGTTCTCGTAGCGCATGTACCCGGTGCAGCCGTCGCCCACCAGGCTGCCGTCCGGGTTCTGGTAGAGCATCTTGCCGGTCACGTAGCCCACCGCCGGGTCGGCGAAGTTCTCGACCAACCGCGCGATGGCGTCGACCTCGTAGATGGAGTTGGCGTCCGAAAACACGATGATCTCGCCCCGTGCGCGGGTGACCGCCATGTTCAGCCCGGCTGTCTTGCCCCGCCTCGGCTCCTGTCTGATGAGGCTCACGCGGGGATCATCGATGGCGGCGACGATCTCGTCGGTGCCGTCGTCGGAGGCATCGGAGACTACCAGGACATCGAGGTGATCGGCGGGATAGGTCTGCGCGAGCTTGTTGCACACTGTTTGCTCGATGCACTCGGCCTCGTTGAAGGCCGGGATCACGACTGTCACCATGGGGCGTCGATCGCCCTTGTCGACCCTCCGGCGGCGCAGGCCCGCCAGGACGCGAGCCACCAGCGGATAGCCGGCGAAGGCATACACCACCCAGAACGCGCAGACCCAGAACGCGATCTCGAGCGCGCTCATCGGCGCCACTCCCGGATTGCGGACCGCCTGCCCATCTCAGGAATGGGCCGCCGACACGTGTTCACGGCCTGCTAGCACCCGCAAGGCCCGGCCGGGATCGCTGAACACCGCGGCGGCCAGGTGCCTGAGAGCCGGCAGGTAGCGTTTCTCCCCCAGCAGGCATTGACCCAGACGGAAATGGAGCACCGCGCGCCGGGCCCGGATCACACGTTGAGGATACGGGTATCTGGCCGCGGCCCGCTCCAGGATCAGAAAGCCGTTTCGCCATCGCTGCAGAGTCGAGCGATGGCTGACCGAGTCGTCGTGACGCCGGTAGCACCACAGTTCCTCCGGCAGGTAGGCCAGCCTCGCGTGCTCGGCGACCCGGATCGCCATGTCATGATCCTGGGCCGTGCGCAGGGACTCGTCGAACAGGCCGCTCTCGGACAGGATGGACCGCCGGAACAGGGCGTTGCTGGGCAGGGCGAAATAGCAGTCCATCAATACGCGTCCCGGTTCGTTGAGTTCCCGGTGCCGATTCGGCTTGTAGCGGCGGAACTGCCGCTCGCCCCGGGCATCGACGATCCAGCCGTTGGCGTAGACTAGCCCCACGTCCGGATGCGTCATGAGGTATCGGGCCTGCTTCTCGATCTTCTCGGGCATCCAGTAATCGTCGCTGTCCAGGATGGCTACGTACTCGCCGTCCGTATGCTTCAGGCCCATGTTGATGGAGGCCGACTGGCCCCGGTTCTCGCCGCCGGGATGGGCCATGACGCGGATCCGGTCCCCGTAGCCGCTCAGGACATCCCTGGAGCCATCGGTGGAGCCGTCGTCCACCACCACCAGTTCGATGTTCTCCCAGGTCTGGCCCAGCACCGAGTCGACGGTCTGTGCGATGTACGCCTCCCTGTTGTAACAGGGGATCACCACCGAGACCTTCGGCGGATTCCCGGACTCCCCTGGACGTTCGCCTGCCATGATTCAGGCCGCCTGGTTCCGTCCCGCCAGGGCGTCCACGTCGACCGTCGCCATGGCGGGCTCCGCTTCGGCCAGCACCGAATGGACGGTGGAGAACTGGAAATCCCCCAACAGCCGCCGCAGCCGGCCCTCGGTGCGGTGCAGGTTGTTGTAATGGCGGAAACGGGAACGCAGGGACGCCTTGATCCGCGGCTGATCTGGATCCACCTCCCAGGGATGCAGATAGAAGATGAACGGCGCGTCCTCCTGCCGATTGATGCGGCGGAAGGCGGCCCGGGTGACCGGATACGGCAGAAACCGGAAATAGCCGCCGCCGGCCACCGGCACCGTGGCCCCCGCCATGCGGGCCGTCGTCAACGGGAACTCGAGCAGCGTGGCGCCGTTGTGGGTCTTGATCTTGTGGGGGAACCGAGGCGCCGCCGGCACGCCGTAAAAGTCGTGGCGGATGGGGAACAGGCTGGAATCGTACTCGAACCCGATCTCCGCCAGGATCTCCAGGGCCCACAGGGATCGGGGCGTGATGGAATAGGTCGAGGCCCGGTAACCGAGCACGGGCTTGCCGGTGATGTCCTCGAGGATGGATTTGGATTTCCTGGCCTCGGCCTCGAACACTTCGGGGGTCTGCCGGTAGACCAGCTCGTGGCTGTAGCCGTGACAGGCGATCTCGTGGCCAGCCGCGTCAATCTCCCGGATGACTTCCGGATGCCGGTCGGCGACCCAGCCGAGGACGAAGAACGTCGCCTGGATCTCGGCCTGTTCGAAGATCCTGAGGAGCCGCCGGGTATTCTGCCCGACCCGGCTCTCATAACTGTCCCAGCTGGCCCGCTCGATGTGATCGAAGAACGCCGCCACGTGGAAGTAGTCCTCCACGTCCACGGTCATGGCGTTGATCCGCGCTGGCGCTGGTGCACTCATGATTCAGGGGGTCGATCCTCGGCTCGCGTGATTCAGAAGGTGACGTCGAAACGCAGCGTGCCGAAATTATCCGTGTAGTCGAAGTCGTCATCCGACTCCCGCCGGTAGGTACCGCCCTCCAGTTCGAGGTTCATGTTTTCCCGAAGTTCCCGGCGCAGGCCCGCGGTGACGGTCCAGAGGTCCTCGTTGTTCCCCGAGTCGTCCTCTTCACGCCGGTCCCAGCCACCGCCCAGAACAAGATCCATGCGTGGGGTCAGCTGCCAGTCGAAACCCAGGTCTCCACCCCAGGTGGTTTCATCGCGGTCCGTGACATTCTGGCCCTCGTAGTCGCGTTTCTCCCAGTACGCCTCGGCTCTTAGTTCGCTGCGTGCGAAGCGGTACTCGAACGTACCCGCGCCGCGGCGCCGCAGATAGACCGCGGCATCCAGCCGCGGCGTGCCGAATCCTGGCTGATTCGGATTGGGATCGAACTGCACGTCATCGAAATTGACATTGTTGGCGGTAATCGGCTGCTCGAAGTAATCCACAGCCAGGTCGCCGCGCGCGCCGGTTCGCTTCCAGTGGAATTCGTATGAGGTGCCGTAGTAGCGGCGGCCGACCAGCACCTCGAGGAACTGCAGGCTGGTGGGCTCCCATTCGAAGCCTACGTTCCACAGATGTTCATCCAGGTTGCCGTCGGTGCTGTCCTTTTCTATGTCGCTTTCCTTGCCGACGGTGCCGATAAGCCGAGTGCGGGCGCCGACGGCTGCGGTCAACTGGAGCTGCGCCTTCTGGTACTCGAATTCGGGAGAATCGTTGTCGAATTCGGTCCGGCTGTAGAGGTACTGGGTGTTCCAGCCGAAGCGTGACTCCAGCGTGTCGTTGAGCAGCCAGCGTACGGAATTGGTGTCGCTGTTCTGGACGTCGGTGAATCCACGATCGATGGCGTCCTCGTCCGTGTCGTCGTAGCGCACTTCGCTGTAGGAGTAGTAGGCGGTGGAGACCGCATACTGGCCGATGGGCTGTTGCCACCAGGGCTGAACCTGCCACACGCCGACGTTTGTGCGGTTATCCGTGTCGTATGTGTTGTCCAGGGCGATGCGGCCCGC
>CBDTYJ010000218.1:0-4694 GCA_965364575.1 uncultured Gammaproteobacteria bacterium | reverse complement strand
ACGCCCGGCCCGCTGTCCCGGTAGTCGGCCTGGATGCGGTCGAAATCCAGCGCCGGATTGAGGGCGCCGTCGGCCAGCGCAGGCGTCGGCTCGAGGTGCACCAGGCGCTGCATGACCGCGCCGATCTTCAGGAACTGCGCCGGTTCCAGCAGGATCCGACGGCCCTCGAGCTTACGGTGGCCGAGGGTCTCGATCAGGTCCCGATATGACCGGATCAGTTCTTCGCCGTCCTCTACGTCGATGCCGCTGGCCGCCAGATACTCGAGCTGCTCCAGCTCAAGCCTCAGGCTGTGCAGGGTAGTGCCGCGCAGTGCCGGGTTCGCGGCAGCCGTGGCCACCTCCGGCGCCGTCAGCCGCCGCCGGCGCACGTGCATCGCCCGGCCGTAAAAGTCCAGCGCCGTGGCCAGGTCGTCCCGGTCCTTGAATATCGTGCCCAGGTTTCTCAGCACGTCGGCGTGATCCGGATGCCGGCGCAGCATGCCCCGATAGATCCGTTCCGCCTCACCGTCTTCGCCGCTCTCCTGCAGGGCCGCGGCCAGGTTCTGCCGCCCCGATTCGTCGTCGGGCCGCAGGGCCAGCGCCCGGCGATAGAGATCGACGGCATCCGCCGGGCGCCCCGCCGTGTGGTAGAGCACGCCGACGGCCTGCAGCAGGTCCGGGTCCGATCCGGCGGCGCGGCACAGGGCCGAGATCTCCTGATCTGCCCGGGCATGTTCCCCCGCCTGGAGCAGCGCCTCGGCCAGGCCGAGCCGCCCGTGGGGGTCGTCCGGGCTGGCCTGCCGGTAGCGGTCCCACAGGGCCACCCAGGCGGTGGTCTCGCCGAGGCTGCGATAGGCGCTCCCGAGCAGCGTCACGGCCTCCAGGTGGCCCGGCTGGGCCTTCGCGGCGGCCTCGAGGTGCGGCCGCCCCTGGAGAAAATTGCCGGCGCGGACCTCCATCGCCCCGAGCAGGAATCGAAGCTGCAGGTCATGGGGCTGTCCCTGATGCAGGGCCCGCAGCCGGTCGAGGGCGGCCTGATGGGATCCGCCCTGGTAAAGCGCCATGGCAGCCTGCAGCGATTGCTCCGTGTCCTTGTCCATGTCCGATCCGTTGCCGGGGCATCCCGGTGTGGCTTCAGGCGGCGGATTATAGCCACGGGGCGGCGGTCCGGGGCCCGCAGCGGCTATAATGCCGGGTCTTGGATTCCGAGCGGCCGTCCCGATATCTGGTCCGGTCCCTTCCCAAACAGGAACGCACCTCCATGCCGATCTACGAGTATGAATGCCAGGCCTGCGGCCACGTCCTGGATGCGCTGCAGAAGGTCAGTGACGAGCCGCTGAAGCACTGCCCCACCTGCGGTGAGGAAGCGCTGAAGAAACTGCTGTCGGCGCCCCGGTTCCGTCTCAAGGGCAGCGGCTGGTACGAGACCGACTTCAAGGACAAGAACCGCCGCAATATCGCCTCCGGCGATTCCGGGGACGGCAAGAAGGCCGCCGCCGATAAAGCGGGGGCGGGCGAGAAGGGCAAGACGGCCGACAAGGCTGAGGCCAAGAGTTCGGGCGGCGCCTCGACCCCCGCCAAGACCGGACCTGCCAAGACCGGCGGCAGCGGCAGCTAGGTAATCCCGTGCTCAAGAGCCTGCGCCGCTATCTGGTCACCGGGGTCATCATCTGGGTGCCGCTGATCGTCACCGTCCTGGTGGTGCGGTTCCTGCTCCGGCTCATGGACCGGACGCTGGTGGTGATCCCGCCGGCCTGGCAGCCCGAGGCGCTGCTGGGGTTCAAGATCCCCGGCCTGGGCCTTCTGTTGTCGGTGTTGATCCTGTTCATCACCGGGCTGCTGGCCGCGAACTTCTTCGGCCGCAAGCTGGTCAACCTGTCCGAGTCCATCGTCAACCGGATCCCGCTGGTCCGGTCCATCTACTCCGGCGCCAAGCAGGTGGCGGAGACCGTTCTGTCCGACGGCGACACCTCGTTCAAGCGGGTGATGCTGGTCCAGTATCCCCGCAAAGGCGTGTGGAGCCTGTGCTTCCAGACCGCCACCGACCTGGCGGAGATCCAGTCCCGGACCGAATCGGAAGTGGTGTGCGTGTTCGTGCCGACCACGCCCAACCCGACCTCGGGCTTCATCCTGTTCGTCCCCAGGGAGGATCTCATCGGACTGGATATGACCGTGGACGAGGGTCTGCGGATGATCATTTCCCTGGGCGTGGTGGTCCCGCGCTGGCGGCGTCCGGAGGACGTGGCCGCCCTTGCACGGCCTGGACGCCGAACGTAACATCTTGCGCCTTTTGCCCGCGCCCGGCGCCCGAAAACAGCGGCGCGGTGGAACCTGGAAAACGACATGCGTAGCCATTATTGCGGCCAGATCAACGAATCCCTCATCGAGCAACAGGTCAGCGTGACCGGCTGGGTCCACCGCCGTCGTGATCACGGCGGCGTGATCTTTATCGATCTGCGCGACCGGGAAGGGGTGCTGCAGGTGGTGTTCGATCCTTCGGATGACGCCGAGCTGTTCGCCCAGGCCGAGCAGCTGCGCTCGGAATACGTCATCCGTGTCGGCGGCAAGGTCCGCCACCGGCCCGAGGGCACGACCAACCCCAATATGGCGACGGGAGCCGTGGAGTTGCAGGCCGCCCAACTCGAGCTGATCAGCCGTTCCGAGACGCCGCCGTTCCATCACGACGAGCCCGCCAGCGAAGAGCTGCGCTTGCGCTACCGCTATCTGGACCTTCGCCGGCCGGCGATGCTGGATAACCTGATGCTGCGTCACCGGGTCACCCGGGCCTTGCGCCGGTTCCTGGACGGCGAGGGTTTCGTCGACGTGGAGACGCCGATGCTGACCCGATCGACGCCTGAAGGGGCGCGCGATTACCTGGTGCCCAGCCGGACCCATCCGGGACAGTTCTTTTCCCTGCCCCAGTCTCCCCAGCTGTTCAAGCAGCTGCTGATGATCGCCGGGCTGGATCGCTACTACCAGATCGTGCGCTGCTTCCGCGACGAGGACCTGCGCGCCGACCGTCAGCCTGAATTCACCCAGCTCGACATCGAGACCTCCTTCCTCGATGAGGAGCAGATCATGGCCATCATGGAGCGCATGATCCGGCAGTTGTTCGCCGAGGTGCTGGACGTGGCGCTGCCGGATCCGTTCCCGCGGCTGAGTTATGCCGAATCCATGGACCGGTTCGGCACCGATCGTCCGGACCTGCGCAACCCGCTGGAGCTGACCGAGGTGGGTGACCTGGTAGCGGGCGTGGAATTCAAGGTTTTCGCCGGGCCGGGCAGCGACCCGGAGGGCCGGGTGGCGGCGCTGCGGGTGCCGGGCGGCTCCCGCCTGACCCGCAAGGAGATCGATGAATACACGGCCTTCGTCGGCCGTTACGGCGCCCGCGGTCTCGCCTATGTCAAAGTCAACGATGCCGGCGCGGGTCGCGAGGGTCTGCAGTCGCCGATCCTCAAGTTCCTGCCGGACGCGGCGGTATCCGGCATCATGGAGCGGACCGGGGCGGCGACCGGAGACCTGATCTTCTTCGGCGCCGACAAGGCCCGGGTCGTCAACGACGCCCTGGGTGCCCTGCGCGACCGGCTGGGTGCCGACTTCGAGCTGCTGGAAGACGAGTGGCGGCCGGTGTGGGTGGTGGATTTCCCCATGTTCGAGTGGGACGCGGATGCGAAACGCTGGATCTCTCTGCATCATCCCTTCACCTCGCCCCAGTCCACCGATCCGGAAGCCCTCCAGGCCGAGCCCGGCAAGCTGTTATCACGGGCCTACGACATGGTGCTGAACGGATCCGAGATCGGTGGCGGCTCGATCCGTATCCATCGCCAGGCGATGCAGTCCGCCGTGTTCCGTCTGCTGGGGATCGACGAGGCCGAGGCCGAGGAGAAGTTCGGCTTCCTGCTCGAAGCGCTGCGTTACGGCGCGCCGCCCCACGGCGGCATCGCCTTCGGTCTGGACCGGCTGGTGATGCTGATGGCCGGCGCCGGCAGCATCCGCGAGGTGATCGCCTTCCCGAAGACGCAGACCGCGGCCTGTCTGCTGACAAATGCGCCGGGTGACGTGGCCGACGCCCAGCTGCGCGAGGTGGGTATCAAGCTGCGGCGGATACCCAAGACCGGGGACTGATGCCGGGCCCGGCCTGGAAGCGGCCGGAGTCGGTGCTGGTGGTGGTCCACACCGCCGATCAGGTATTGCTGCTCGAGCGGCTCCGCCCGGCGGGCTTCTGGCAATCGGTGACCGGCAGCCTGGAGGCGGGTGAGACCGCGAAACAGGCCGCTCTCCGGGAACTGGGCGAGGAGACCGGTTTCGACGGTGGAGCGATTCGCGATCTGGGCTTGATCCAGACCTTCCCGATCGCGCCGGCCTGGCGAAAACGCTACGCGCCGGACGTGGTCGAAAACCGCGAACACGCTTTCGCCCTCGGTCTGGATACCCCGGCAGAACCCCGGATCAACCCGGCGGAACATCGCAATTTCAAGTGGCTCGGCGTCGACAAGGCGCTGGAGACGGCCAGTTCCTGGACCGATGCAGCAGCGATCGGACAGATCTTCCGCTCCCCTGGCAAGTGAAACTCATCAAGGCTTGGGTGGCGCAGGCAACGTGTGCGACGATGCACGTAACGTGACCATAACCCGGACATGGTCGCGGCCCTGAGAGGGTCGGGATCAGTCAGCCACGGCGCCGGCCGCCGTCGAATCAGAGGAGCAAAGATGATG
>CBDTYJ010000217.1:0-4715 GCA_965364575.1 uncultured Gammaproteobacteria bacterium | reverse complement strand
GCGATCTCGGGCTCAGGCGTGTCGATCAGCGGTGTCCCGTCGAGAGTAAACGGAGTCCCGTTCCGGAATTCATAGAAATAATCGTTACAGGAGAGCGCGAGCGGGTTGAGCAGACAGTCGCCGCCAAGCAGTGCGCCGTTGATCCCCGACCCGTCTACTTCGAAACCCGGACCCAGGCCGTCCCAGAAACCGACCCTGGCGGAGGTTCCGCCGAGTCCGTCGACGCCACCGTCGTCGTCCCCAGTCTCCCAGACCATGCCGTCAAAACCGCCTTCGTAGTTGAATTCCAGGCGGAAATCCCCGGCGTTGCCGGTGACATCGGAAATATCGATGATCACGATCTGGAAACTCTGGCGTTGACCGGAGTCGGTCGAACCCTGCGGGCCCACTCCTGACCAGGTGATCGCGATGCCCTTGGTCGCAGGGAAAAACCCGTGGGCGATGCTACCGCCGAATGGGGACAGCGTCGAATCCACGTCAGCGAAGAACGGGGCGAAAACGGGCATTCCCGAGAGCGCTGCGTCCGCGTTGCCGGGACGCCCGGAGAAGGCGCCGCCGAAGCTGATGCTGCCGTTCTCGTTGATGTAATAGGAGTCGTAGGTCGTGCCGAAGACGTTGAGAGAGAAATCCAGTGGATTGCCGAAATCGATGGCGCCGTCGGGTGGCAGGAGATTGTAGCTTTGTATCGCGATGGGACCGCTGGAGCCATTGTTGTCCAGGGAATCATCCGGCGCCAGCGGCCCGGCGACCTGGAATTCCTGCAGCGTGTCGTCCACCCTGACGGACCGAGCCTCCGCCTGGCCGGCGGTCAGGAGAACCGACGCGATCAGAACAAAAACTGCGAGAGACAGGCGGTGGAGACCATCGGTCCGGGTGTATCTGTCAGTCATCAGTATCTCCTTCGGAGGCGTGTCGCAAACCAACCGGCCGGCAAGCCCTCATATTGCCGTCCCTGCGGCAGTACGCTGCACCGGGCAGGGGCTCGGCCCATCCAGAACGCGCCGAAACCGGCCAGACACCGGGAAGACAGCATGTCCTCCTGTCACACAGAACCGGTTGGCGTTATCGACTCCGCCGTCTGGCCAGCCTCAAAGCCGCCATCCCGGTCAGCAGTAGCAGACCGGTGCCGGGCTCCGGGACATCCGCCTGCTCCCCGATCAGGAAGAAATAGCGTCCCAGGACAGGCTCTCCGAAAGACGGATCCTCCTCGAAGAAACCGCCGTATCCGGGATGGAGAGTCGGCGTACCGGTGGAGAAGTCATAGTTGTTGCAGGCGATGGCCTTCGTGTCCGGGTCGACCGGCACCCCACCCGGACACAGACCCCCATCCGGAAACACCTCGGCAATTCCGGCCCAATCAGGGAAATCCAGGCCCAGAGCTTCCAGCATGTCGAAGGCAACGCCCAGACCATTGTCATAGCCGATGGAACTTCCCTCCAGGGGATCCAGGCCGGCGTAATTGAACTCCATCGCGAATTGACCGCCGCCCAGATCGTACAGGCTCATCTGGAACTCTGTTCCTTCGCTGAAACAGCCCCAGCAGACCCGGAAGCCATTGAGGATGCCGTCAGGAAGAGCCGGATCGTCGAGAGGGTCCGGTGGCGGTGCGTCGGCGGTGTTCTGCCAGAAGAAGTCCTGCCCGGCGCTGTTCGAAAACGGCGAGATCGTAGCGCCGCCGAAACTCACGAAACCGAATTCGCTGATCTGAACAGTCGAGGTCTCGACGCCGAAGAAGTTGAAATTGAATCCGAGTTGACCCGTCGAATCGGTTGAGCCATCCGTCCAGCCGCCCGAGTCCACGCGCACCGACCTGGCCTCGACCGGGTTGGACAGTATGACGCCGGCCGCGATCACAATGGCCACAGCAAGGTACAGAAAGCTCGGCCGTCTGCGGGCCAGCGTTTGGCTTCGACTCATGAATCTCTCCCCCACGATACCGCCGAGCCTTGATCGACACGGCCCGGCATTTCGAATGTGCCAAGCAGATTCCGTGCCGGACCGGCTGAAATCTCTCAAATTCAGAGGCTTAGGCCTTGCGGGGGTATTGCGTTGCGCGCCGTCGGCAGGCCGACTGTAAAATAATCCGACAATCTGGACTTACCGGTCCGGACTCCCGGCGGCCTGCTCGAATCTCCTTGCCCGCCTCGAGGCGAGCCGAGTGAACAGCCAATCCGGTCCCCTGTCCGCTTCGAGGCGCGCGAGGCCTGAGTCCAGCAGCGGAGTCGCCAGTTCGCTCTTGCCCTGGGCTGCCCGGCAGCCCCCTTCGACGCTGTCCAGGTACGCGAATCGCCAGTCGTCCGAGGCATAGTCAGCCGTCAGTGCCTCCCTGGCCGCGGCGGTCATCGCCATCCCCTGGGGGACCCGATTCGTGCTGCAGTAAAGATCCGCCAGGTTGGCGGCAATCGGGCCTTCCATCCTGTGGTCGTGCAACCGTGCGATCTTCAGTCCTTCCGCATACAGGGGTTCCGCGGTCTCAAAACGCCCCTGGCTGGCAATGGACAAGGCCAGATTATTCAGGGAGAACACCCACTGGTCATCGGTGGGCTGCCGATGCTGCCGGTCAGCCGCCACGGATTCGGACAGGATCTTCTCGGCTTCCACGACCGCCCCCTGCTCGAGGAGGAAAAGACCGAGATTATTGAGCTGGCTTGCGGTCTCCGGATGTTCGTCACCCCAGACCCGCCTCGCTCGCGACACCGCCTGTCTGGCCAGACGCTCTGCCTCGGCCAGGCGCCGCTGGCTGTAAGTGATGGCGGCCAGATTATTGAGGCTCTCGATAGTGAGTGGATGATCGGCGCCGAGGACCCGCTCCCGGATCTCCAGCGCCTCGCTCATGTAGGACTGTGCTTCGTCCAACCTGTCCTGATACATCATCAGCACGGCCAGCCGATCAAGAGCCCGCGCCCGCTGGGCTTCCTCCTTCTCAGGCAGCACGCTGATCCTGTCCAGCGCGTCCCGGTACAGGGCCTCCGCCTCATCGTCGACCCCCGTATCCGAGAGTACGTCGGCCAGCACGACCATAGCATTGATCGACACCGTCGGAGCCGGCGGGTCTAGGGCCCGGGCGCCACCGACCGCCTGCCGGGCGACCGCTTCGGACCGATCGTATTCGCCGCGTAGATACAGGGCAGCGGCGAGGGCAATACGGGTGCGAACTTCACGGACTTCTGATCGATCGCCCGCTTCGCCGCTGGCTTGCAGCGCCGAGTCAAGCAATTCCGTAGCCTGGCCGTATAGCCCGAGACCGGTGTAGACGCGGCCCATTGTGCTGAGCAGATTGGCGCGCACCGCAGGCTGATCGAGCAACTCACGATCGATCTTCTCGGCGCCCCGGTCCAGAATCTCGCGGGCAGTCACCGTGTTGCCCCGGGCTTCGCCGGGATCGACGACGTCGAACAGGGAAACCAGGAATTCCGTCGTCTCGGTCGCGGTCCGCGCTTCCTGCTCGGCGCGCAATCGCTGCCGGTCGGCTTCGGCCCTGGCCATCAGGGCGGCGGTAGCCAGACCGATGGCGATGACCATGCCGGCCACTGCGCTCGCGGCCACCGCGATCAGGCGGTGCTGACGGCGCTGCTGGTCCCGCTGCCGCAGGTCGTCGAGACGCAGACCCAGCAGCCCGGCGATGACCTTGAGTTTGGCGCCCTGCTTGCCGTCTCCGCCAGGCCGGACATCCGCCGCGATAGGTTCATGGGCCGCCTGGGCGGCGCCCGGTTCCAGCGGCTCGCGCAAGGCCTCTGGAAAACACTCCTGCGCCGCATGGTCCGGAGCCCGGGCGGCGCCCGGTTCGCCGTCGACGATCAGGCAATAGACCCGATCGCTCCGGCCCAGCTGCCGGAAAAACCGGATCTCTTCATTGACCCAGCGCGAGCGCGCCGCGGCCGGCGAACAGATGACGATCAGGGACTCGGATTCCTCCAGGGCCTGCTCGATGACCGCTCCGAGATCGGTGGCGGTGGGCAATTCCTCCCGGTCGCGGAAGATCGGCGTCAACCGCTGCGGGATGGGGCCGAGTGGGGAAGGCTGGCCTACCAGGCGTTTTGGCACACGATAGGTTTCCAGCCGCCGGTGCAGCCAGCGGGCCCAGCGCTCGTCGCGATGACTGTAGCTGATGAACGCCTTGTATCGTGATGCCGCCACGTGTCTGTTCCGTCCCTTCGGTCAGGCTGTCGGGCCCAACGCGGATCACGAGAGTATAGACAGCCGCCAAAAACGGTTCATCAGGTGCCCGTACGAGGGCTGGAATACAGGGCATGAGAGAGCGTTAACGCCCTAGCGCGATTGACGGGAAGAACCCGGCAGAACGGCCGGAGCGCCGGGCCCATCGGGGATCAGACGGCAGGGAAACCGGATTGGGAAAACAACAGCCTTAGAACAGGAATTGCTGCTGCCAGCCGATCTCGTAGATCAGCACCGCCCCGATGGCGATCGTGGCCACGCCCACGATCGCCTGCAGGCCATTGTGCAGCCAGGTGACGCCACGCGCCGAGGCCCGCAGCGGGATGGCGATCACGATTGACAACAGGGCCATGCCGATCATGGAACCGACGCCGAACAGAGCGATGTACAACATGCCGGTCCAGGGCGATCGCACTGTCTGCAAGGTGAGCAGGATCAATGCCGCGGAGCCGGCCATGCCGTGCATGAGCCCGACCAGCAGTGCGCGGACCGGGAAGCCTTCGGGGTGATGATGATGGTGCCTGGCCGGGTCGTGTCCG
>CBDTYJ010000216.1:0-4719 GCA_965364575.1 uncultured Gammaproteobacteria bacterium | reverse complement strand
CTTGACGCGGGCAAGTCGAAAGACGGCTCGGGACACGGGACCCACGTCTCGTCGATCATCGCCGCCGACTATGCCTGGGACGATGACCAGGGTTTTTACGGTATCGCGCCGGCCGTGGATCTGATCTCGGTCCGGGCCTTCGACAAGTCAGGCCAGGGCACCTACATGGACGTGATCCGGGCGATCGACTTCGTGGTCACATACAGAGAGAAGCTCAACATCCGGGTCCTAAATCTCTCCCTGAGCGCGCAGGTCAATTCCTTCTACTGGGACGATCCCCTCAACCAGGCGGTGATGGCCGCGTGGGAAGCGGGCATCGTGGTGGTGGCCTCGGCGGGCAACCGCGGTCCCGACCCCATGACCATCGGGGTGCCCGGCAACGTGCCCTACGTCATCACCGTCGGCGCGATGACGGACAACTACACCCCCTACGTGCCCGGCGATGACTACCTGGCCACTTTCTCCTCGACCGGGCCCACATTCGAGGGCTTCGTCAAACCCGAGCTGCTGGCGCCGGGCGGGCACATCCAGGCGATGATGCCGGCGGACGCCCAGATCAAGGCCGAGCACGTTCAGTACGAGGCGGGCCCCGGGCTGTTCGTCATGTCGGGCACCTCCCAGGCCACCGCCGTCGTCAGCGGGGTCGTGGCGATGATGCTGCAGATGGAGCCCAATCTGACGCCGGATCAGGTCAAGTACCGGCTGATGGCCACGGCGCGACCCGCGACGAAGGACGGTCAGCCCGCTTACAGCGTATTCCAGCAGGGTGCCGGTCTGGTCGACGCGTATGCCGCCGTGCTCCAGTACAACGGCGACCCGGCCGCCGCCGCCAATCAGGGCATGTCAGTGACCTACGACCTGGCCGGCAAGCAGCACTACGGCGGCCGCGCCAATCAGGACGAGAACGGTCAGTTCTACCTGCTGGATCTGGACGGTTTCGTCTGGACCGACGGCTTCGTCTGGACCGACGGCTTCGTCTGGACGGACGGTTTCGTCTGGACGGATGGCTTTGTCTGGACCGACGGCTTCGTCTGGACTGACGGCTTTGTCTGGACCGACAGCTATATCTGGACCGATGGCTTCGTCTGGACCGACAGTTATATCTGGACCGATGGGCTGACCGAAGCCGCGTCGATCAATCACTGGGTTGAACAAGAATAAGCCGCCGCCTCGGTAGCGAGAGGAAACAGGAATGATCAAGACCAAAATCATCCCGCACGGTTTTTTCGAACCGCGCAAAGGCGCCACCCTCATGGCGGCCAGCGTGCTCGCGGTCATCGCGACGCTGCTGTTCACCGGGACGGTTCGCGCCCATGGTCAGCAGCCGGACTACCAGCCGATGCGGTTCCAGGGATTCGGCCAGGAGCAGGGCCTGTCCCAGAACTCCGTGCTGAGCATCGTCCAGGACGCCTCCGGTTTTATGTGGTTCGGGACCGAAAACGGCCTCAACCGTTATGACGGATATGAGTTCCTCACCTTCCGTCGCGAAGCCCTGAACCCGGGTTCGCTGACCAGCGACTTTATCTTCGATGTGGTCGAGGGATCGAACGGCGATCTCTGGATCGCCACAGACGGCGGCGGGCTGGCCCTGCGCCGTAACGCCACCGGAAATTTCCACGTATATCGCCACGACCCGGCCAAGCCCGACAGCCTGGCCAGCAACAACATCCGCGCCCTGGACCTGGCCTCGGACGGTACGCTCTGGATCGGTCACCAGCGCGCCGGACTGGACCGCTTCGATCCCGCCACCGGCCTCGTCACCCATTTCCGCAATAACGCTTCCGATCCCGCCTCCCTGAGCAGCGACGAGATCTTCGCGGTCCACGTGGACCGGAAGGGTGAAGTCTGGGTCGGCAGCGACGCAGGTCTCAGCCTGCTGAATCCGGCCAGCGGCCGCGTGACCCATTACCGCCATGACCCGGCCGAGGATGGCAGCCTCAGCAGCAACCAGGTACGCGTCATCTTCGAAGACCGCTCAGGCACCATCTGGGTCGGCACCAAGGGCGGCGGGCTGAATCGTTTCGACGGCGAGACCGAACGCTTCACTGCCTTCCGTCACGATGCCGCCGACCCGGCGAGTCTGAGCCATGATCGGGTCTGGAGCCTGCTGGAAGACGACAGCGGTCGCTTCTGGGTCGGCACCTCCTCGGGCCTGAATCTGTTCGATCGCGCCAGCGGTGAATTCCGCCGCTACGTGCACGAGGCGGGCGATCCCGACAGCCTCGGCGACAACTACGTCCGCAGTCTTTATCAGGATCGCAGCGGCATGCTCTGGGTCGGCACCCAGCATGCCGGCGTGTTCAAGTGGAACCCGCGCTCCTGGTCCATGGGCCATGTCCGGGCTGCCGACGATGCCAGCGGACTCAGCGCCGGCAACGTCATGGCGTTCGAGCAGGCCGCGGATGGCACGGTGTGGGTCGGTACCTTCGGCGGCGGATTGAACGCCATCGACCCGGATACCGGCAGCATCCGTCAGATCCGTCACGACCCCGACAACGTCGAGAGCCTCAGTGGCGATCGGGTGATGTCCCTGGCAGCCGACCAGCGCGGCCAGCTGTGGATCGGCACCATGGCCAACGGCCTGAACCGCCTCAACCTGTCGACGGGTCGGATCCTGCGCTACCGCCACGACCCCGATGATCCGGCCAGCCTTGCCGCAAACGGCATCATGGCGCTGTTCCAGGACCGGGAAGGCCGCCTGTGGATCGGCACCTTCGGCGCCGGCGTCGACCGTCTCGACAGTGACGGTTCCGGATTCCTGCATTTTCCCCACGATCCGGCGGATCCGGCCAGCCTTTCCAGCCCCCGGGCCACGAGCTTCGCCCAGGATGCCAGCGGCGCGGTCTGGATCGGCACCGACGGTGGCGGCCTCAACCGCTGGGATCCGATCACCGGCCAGTTCGATGTCTTCCGTCATGATCCCCTGGATCAGTCGAGCCTGAGCGCCGACACCGTCTACGCCCTGCACGTCGATACCCAAAATCGGGTCTGGGTCGGCACCCGCGGCGGCGGCCTCGACCGGGTGCTGGTCTCTTCGCGGCATCCCGGCGTAGTCCGCTTCAGTAACTATTCCCAGGCGGACGGATTGTCCAATGACGTGATCTACGGCATCCAGGGCGACGATCAGGGAAATCTGTGGCTGAGCACCAACTTCGGGCTGAACCGCTTCAATCCGGAGACCGGTGAAGTCAAGCGCTTCCATCGCAGCCACGGGCTCCAGGCCGAGGAATTCAACTTCGGCGCCCATTTCCGCAGCCAGGACGGCGAATTGTTCTTCGGCGGCGCCAACGGTTTCAATCGCTTCCATCCTGACGCGCTGCCGCTGAATACGCGAGCGCCTCAGCTGAGCCTCACCGGCTACGACGTCCTGAACAAGGCGGTCGTGACCGACAAACCCTACCATCTGCTCGATAACGTCAGTCTCGGGTTCCGGGATGATGTGGTCAGCTTCGAATTCGCCGCGCTGGATTTCGCCGCGCCCGGCGAGAACACCTATCAGTACATCCTCGAAGGCTTCGACGGTGGCTGGGTGGATGCCGGTACCCGTCGCCGTGTGACCTACACGAATCTCGGTGCCGGTGATTACGTGTTCCGCGCCCGGGCCGCCAACAGCGATGGCGTCTGGAGCGAAAACGAGCTCAGGCTCGCGGTGTCGGTCGCGCCCTCGCCGTGGGAGACACGTGAGGCCTATGCCGCTTACACCCTGGCGGGTCTGCTGTTCATCGCCTGGCTCTGGATGGTCCAGCGCCGCCGCCTGCAGCGGAAGGAAGCCTACAGCCGCCAGCTGGAGGCAGAAGTGGCCGCTCGGACCCAGGAACTGGCCGAGCGCAACGAAGAGCTTCGGTCGGTCAACGGCCAGCTCGCCGAAGCCAGCCTGACCGATCCGCTGACTGGTCTGCGCAACCGCCGTTATCTGTACGAGGAAGCCTCCAAGGACGTGGATCTGGTGCGTCGCCGTTACCAGGAAACGCGCCAGGGCAAGGGCAAGCCCCGGACCACGGACCTGGTCTTCCTGATGGTCGATCTGGATCACTTCAAGCCGATCAACGACACCCACGGCCACGCCGCCGGGGACGAGGTGCTGCTGCAGGTCCGGGACACCCTGCGCCATGCCGCGCGCAGCTCGGATCTCATCATCCGCTGGGGCGGAGACGAGTTCCTCGTCATCGCCCGGCACACGGACGCCGACGAGGCCGAGGAACTGGCCGAGCGCATCCGCAGCCGCATCGCCGACCGCATCATGGTGCTCGACGACGGCACCGTGGTGAGGACGACCTGTTCGGTCGGCTTCGCCTGCTACCCGTTCCTGCGCGAGCAGGCCGGGCGCCTGGCCTGGGAGCAGGTCATGGCGGTGGCCGACCGGGCCATGTACATGGCCAAGGAAAGCCGCAACGCCTGGGTCGGTCTGATCGGCACCCCCGAGACCGAAGACGTCGACAACCTGTTCGAGAACATCGAAAGCGATCCCGATCTGATGATCGAAGCCGGCACCCTCGAAATCCGCAGTTCCGAACCGAGCAAGATGGCCACGGTAGCCTGAGCCGGGAGATCAACTATGAGTAAGCACAAACATTTTTCTCTCAGGTCCCTGCTCGTGTTCTCGGCGCTGGCCGTGGCCTCCTCGAGCCAGTGGTCCGCGATCACGGATACGCCCGGGTCAGCGGTTTCGACCACGCACAGCTACATCGTCCAGGGCGCCAGCCTCGGATCGGTAAAGTC
>CBDTYJ010000215.1:0-4742 GCA_965364575.1 uncultured Gammaproteobacteria bacterium | reverse complement strand
CCCACCGCCACGCCCTGGTCCGGCCCGGCATTGGCGATCGGCGCCCGGTTGCCCGCGGCGGTGACCCGGACCGAGTCGCCGAGGCTGTTGGCGGTGCCATCGTTGACCACGAGGGTAGCGGTATAGACTCCGTCCACGTCGGCGGTAAACGTCGGCCGGACCGCCGTCGCGCTGCTCAGATTTGCGGCACTGCCGGCCGGCGTCACCAGCGACCAGGTGTAGGTCAGCGCATCGCCGTTCGCGTCCCGGCTGGCGCTGCCGTCCAGGGTCACCAGGCTTCCGGTCTGCACCGACTGGTCCGGACCCGCATCGGCCACCGGTGCGGTGTTGTCGGACCCGCCACCTCCGCCGCCACCGCCACCGCCGCAGGCGGCCAGGGCGATGAGCGCCCAGCTCAGGAACAGCCCGCGGATTGCGCGGCGGCCACGGGGATTATGTCCAGTCGAAATCAAGGTCGTCCTCTGCGTTCATCGCGGCCGCGCCTTTCCCTGTGACCCCGGCCCACCCTGTTTTGTTCGCATACCGGGCCGATCCGGCGAGGATCGGCCCAGCTCGAGATTCCCTGCTTCCTGACCCGGTCGGAGCGCGCCCGCAGTCTGATCACATCATGGCTGCAAAGGGGGTTCCTGAAGCGCCGAGGCCTGCTCCCGCAGCGCCAGCACATGATCTTCCCAGTAACGGTTTTCGCCGAACCAGGGGAAAGCCCGGGGGAACGCCGGATCCTCCCAGCGCCGGGCCAGCCAGGCGCTGTAGTGGATGATCCGCAACGTCCGCAACGCCTCGATCAGCCACAATTCCCGCGGATCGAAGCGCGAAAACGATTCGTAGCCTTCCAGAATATCGGCGAGTTGTAAACGCTGCTCGTCTTCCTCGCCGGACAGCAGCATCCAGAGATCCTGCACCGCCGGACCGGTGACGCAGTCGTCCAGATCCACAAAATGTGGGCCGTTTTCGGTCCACAGGATGTTGCCCGGATGACAATCCCCGTAGATGCGGAGTTCGTGATAGTCACCGGCTGCGTCGAAGCGCCCATGGACGGCTTCCATCAATGCAGCCGTAAGAGTGTCGTAGGCTTCCTCCAGATGCGGCGGCAGCCAGCCCTGCTCCAGCAGCCAGTCCCGCGAATCGTCGCCCAGGCGCTCCGGGTCTATCGCCAGACGATGACGGAACGGCTTGCGCCCGCCGACCATGTGGATGCGCCCGAGGAAGCGGCCCACCGCTCGCCGATCCTCCTCCGTCCCCAGCTCCGGCCAGCGGCCGCCGCAGGACTCGAACACCGCGTAGCGATATCCCCCGTACCGCATCAGCGTGCCGGCGCCCGTATCGAGGGGCGCCACCACCGGGATCTCCGCCTCCGCCAGCTCCAGCGCAAACCCGTGTTCCTCGAGGATCGCCTCGTCGCTCCAGCGGGCCGGGCGGTAAAACTTCGCCACCACCGGCCGCTTGTCCTCGACGCCGACCTGGTAGACGCGATTTTCATAGCTGTTCAGAGCCAGCTGGCGGCCGTCGCAGCGGAATCCGGCCGCCTCCACCGCGTCGATGACGAGTTCCGGCGACAGACCCGCGTAGGGGACCGCCTGGTCGTCAACGGCTTCGGCTTCGGGATTCATCTGCCGACCGTACCACAGGGGCCGGGCCGGTCGGCGCCCGCCCCGCTCTTTCCCGACGGCGGGCGCGGATCGCCAGCGATTATGTCAAGTCTCCCGCCGGCCGCGGCGCCGGGACGGGCCGGCCCCCGACTAATTGCAGCCGCTCAGACTGTCGATCCAGCTGCTGCTCAGCGCCACGCCATCGACGTCGACCAGGGCGGAGCCGATCGGTGGCATGCCGTGGATGTCGCGGCGGTCCATGCGCGCGATGACGATCGAGCGGCTCGCGTCACCCGGGTCGATGAGAAAGCCACCGGGGATGCCGATAAAGCCATGATGCGGCGGTACATCGCAGGCGTTGGTATCGGCCAGGGCAGTGTCCACGCGCAAGTCCATGGAAGAAGGCGTCGGCCCGCCGGGCCGATGACACTGGCTGCAGTTGGTGTGCAGATAGGCCCGGGCCCGATCGTCCAGCGGCGCCCCGGGGTCGGCGGGATCGGCCATCTTCGGCAGCGCGTCCGGGGGCGCCGGCAAGGGCGCGCTGAACACGCCGATATGCTCCAGGGTCGCCAGCTGATTCGCGGTCCGGCCGGTGCTCGGATAGGTGAGATCGCCATTGAGCTGGCCGGTCTCCGGACCGAGGGCGAAGCCGGCGGCGGCGGTGTGGCATTCCATGCACTGGCTCTCGCTGGGATAGATCCAGCTCTGACCGTTGACGTCGCGCACCTTGCCACCGCGCACCCGGGTGGCCTGGGTCTCGGCATCGTTCCACTCGTAGGTGTAGCCGGCCCAGACACCGTCCGGGTGACGCATCATCAGTCGCGTCTCGATGAGCTGACCGCCGAGACGGAAGTCCTTGCGTAGCACGCTCCCGGCCGGGAAATCCCAGTCGTCGTCGGCCTGGATGGTGATGGTGTCGGCATCCGGCAATGCCAGCCAGCGAGTCTTGGCGGCGCCGTCGGACCAGAACGGCGCATTCATGCCGTAGGGGATCAGCCCCGATGCCGGCTCCGTCGGATCGGCCGGATTGGCGCAGCCGGTGTCGACCAGATTGTCGGGGACCGCATCGGGGACCGGCCCGCCGGCGGCGTCGATGCGCAGGATCTCGCCGCCGCCGTAGTGCAGGAAATAAAGCTCACCGGCGGCATCCTCACCGAAAGCCGAGATGTTGAAATTGGTGTCCAGCAGTTCCTCGGGCTCCAGCCCGCCCTGACCGTCATCGCGCAGGGCCCACAGGCGGCCGGAACCGAAGTCGCCGAATACATAACGGCCTTCCAGCACCGGGACGTTCCCGCCCCGGTAGACGAAACCGCCGGTGATGGAATTACCCAGGCTGTGATCGTATTCGGCCACCGGCTCCACCAGTCCGCCGCCGGGACAATTGCCGGGTTCGTAGTCATGGGCACCTTCACGGCAGTCCCAGCCGTAGTTGCCGCCCAGTTCGACGACGTCCACCTCTTCCCACTGGTTCTGGCCCACGTCGGCGGCCCACAGGGCGTCGGTGACCGTGTCGAAGCTCCAGCGCCAGGGATTGCGGAAACCCCAGGCATAGATCTCGGGGCAGTCCTGGGCATTGCCGCCCGGTCCGCAGCGGGGGTTGCCCGCGAAAGGGTTGTCCGGCGGGATGGTATAGCCCGGCGCGGGCCAGGCCACGCCCAGCACGCCGACCCGCAGGAAAGATCCGAGCAGACGGGTGGTGTCCTGGGCGCGCTCGTTGGGATCACCACCGCTGCCGCCGTCGCCAAGACCGAAGTAGAGATACCGATCAGGGCCGAAGGCGATATCGCCGCCGTCGTGATTGTCGAAATCCTGGTCGACGCTCAGGATCGGCTGCTCGGTGACGGCGACCGGCAGGCTGCTGTCGTCATCGACGATGAAGCGCGAGACCACGGATACCATCGGCCCGCCGGGATTGCCGGTGTAGGACAGATAGACTTCCTTGACCGCCGGCCAGTCGGGGTGGAAGGCCATCCCCAGCAGACCGCCCTCGGAGTTGGCGTTGACCTGAGCGCTGATGTCCAGCCACAGCTCGTGGCTGGTCACGCCGGGAAGGTTGTCGAAGACCCGGATGCGGCCCGCCTTCTCCAGCACGAACCACCGGCCGTTATCCGCCGGAGCCTGCAATAATTTGGTCGGCTGGGACAGGGATGCCAGGTTGGGATACGGGGACGTCAGCGTGACCTGGGTGCCGCCGATCGCCCGGGGCGGCGCGAGGCAGGTCGCATTCACCGGCCGCGTATCGAGACCGAACAGAGCTCCACCGTCGTCATCGACGATAGTGCCGGTGGCGACGCCGTCGGCGATGGTGGCGTTGACCGGAGCGGTCAATTCCATGGTGAAAGTGCGATCGCCGTCGTCATCCACGTTGCCGATGACGTTGACCGGGATCTGGGCGCTGATCTGGCCGGGATTGAACGTCAGCGTGCCGCTGGCCGCTTCGTAGTCGATCCCGGCCCGGGCGGTCCCATCGATACTGCGATAATCGACGGTCACCGTCTGCGCGCTCTGGTCGGACAGGCTGACGAAGAACGCGTCGGGCACGATGCCCGCGTCACCCTCCACGATGCTGGTGTCGGCGATGGAGAGGCTGGGCAACGCCGGCGGCGGATCCGGGTCATCGCCGGAACCCCCTCCGGAACTGATGTTGCAGGCGGTGAGGGTAAAAAGCGCCGGGAGAATTACCGGCAAAAGAATCCGCATTCGGGTGTGGTCGCCCATCCAGCTTGCCAAGGTCGCTCTCCTGCCGGGCAACGCTCCGGCGTCATTATCCTGGCCCCCACCCGACACGAATAATGACCGGCAGCGGGCCTCCATTGCAATGATTGTTGCAACGGCTGCCGCGAGAATCCGCGCTTCCATGAACCGGGCAATCGTGGCGGAAGCCTGAGAACTGCGTCACCCGGCGGTCAATCGCTCCTTGTTAGACTCGGTCTTCCCAGAACCCCTAGATCGCGAGGAGAATTCCGTGGCCTCAGATTCCAAGCGCCGGGCCATCCTGGTGACCGGTGGCGCCGGCTATATCGGCAGCCACGTGGTGCGCCAGCTCGGCGAAGCCGGCGAGGACGTCATCACGCTGGATAATCTCAGCACCGGTTTCCGTGACGCCGTGCTTCACGGCGACTTCGTCGAGGGCGAGGTAGGCAATCAGGCGCT